>DASXLB010000039.1 GCA_036496585.1 Vicinamibacterales bacterium | reverse complement strand
GCGCCGGCGGGTGATGCCTCCTCGGCCGAGGTGCGCACCCCCGTGGCGGTGCAGCTGCTGGATCAGACGCGCTCGATCCTCGTTGGCGTCGTCACATTGCTCATGCTCATGCTATTTCTGCTGGCCGGCGGTCCGCCTATGCTCGCGCGCATGTGTTCGGCACTGGCGATCGAGCTGAAGTCCACGCGCACGCTGGCGGTCATCACCGCCGTGCGCAGTGAATTAGGGCGCTACTACGGCGGCATCGCTCTCATCAACCTGGGTCTGGGCGTGGCCACCGCCGCCGTCATGTCATCATTATCCATGCCCAATCCGGTACTGTGGGGCACGGTCGCGGCGCTGCTGAATTTCTTTCCGTACGTGGGATCGGCCACCACGCTGGTGCTGCTCACTATCGTGGCCTTCGTCACCTTCAGCAGCGGCGGACACGTCGCGGCGGTGGCCGCGAGCTACCTGACGCTTGCCACCATCGAAGGCCAGGTGGCGCAACCGCTGATCGTCGGCCGGCGATTGAAACTCAATCCCATCATCGTCTTCCTGGCGCTGTGGTTTGGCGGTTGGTTCTGGGGTGTGGCCGGAATCGTGATCGCCGTGCCCACGCTGGTCTCTTTGAAGGTGGTGGCCGCGCACTCCAAGCGCGGCGAGCCGGTGCTTGAATTCCTCAGTCCGGAAGAGTCCAAGCCGGCACGGCTGCTGGCGGCAAAGGGCGCGCGCGCCTGGCGAGAGGTGGTGGGCAGTGCGGGCTCCGGTCGCGGCTCCGGGACCGGTCGTTGACTCACTCGTAAGCGTCTTTGGGATAGGCGCGCGGAAAGCTGACGCGAAAGGTGGTGCCGGCCCCGGGCTCGGTTTCCAGTTCCAGGCTCGCATCGAGTAACTCGCACAGCCGCTTGACGATCGACAGGCCAATGCCTTCTCCCGCCAGCGCGCTCGGCGGCTGATGCCCGGACTGCGAGTCAAGCGTGGCCGCGGGTTCCGGCGTCGGACCGGCGCCGGCCGCGTCCACGGCATGCGACTCGATGGTGGCACGCTGCAGCTGATCCTCGAGCGGTGCGGCCGAGCCGCGCGTGAATCCCGGACCCGTGTCCTGCACGCTCAACAGCCAATGCGTTTCGCGCGTTTCCCAGACCACGCGCACGCCGCCTTGCTGCGTGGCCTTCAGGCCGTTGAGCATCAGGTTCTGGGCGATGCGCAATACCTTGGCACGATCGCCGAACACCGCCAGCGATTCCGCCCCCTGACTGAGCAGGAACAGATTGCGCTCCGCGGCCACGTTGCGCATGGTCTCGCACAAATCGCGCAATACCTGCGCCACGTCGAACTGGCTGATACGGCGCCGCTCCTGCCCCGCTTCGAGCCGCGCCACGTCGATCAGATCGCTGAGCAACGTGTGCAGCGTGCTCACTCCGCGCTGCAGAATCTGTGAGAACTGCGTGCGCTGCGGTTCGGAAAGATTGCGATTGAGCAGCACGCTGGCGTTGCTGATGACACCCACCGAGCCGCGCAGGTCGTGGGCGGCCTGACGCCAACCCTCCGCGCGCTGCTGCTCGAGCAGCTGCAGCTCGCGCACCGCCTGCTCCAGGTCGCGCAGCCGCGAGGCCGCTTCCGCCTGCTGCAGGCGCAGATAGCGCGTGCCGCTTTCGATCACACCATCGCTGCACATGCGCGCCAGCGCCCGGCGCGCGATCGGCATGACGCGCTGTGCGAGCTGCGGCTGGCTGGCGCTGAATTGCTCAAACTCCGCGAGCAGGCATTGCTGCAGGTGTCCCCATTCGCGCATGGTCTGGCGTTGATCGTAGCCCTGCTGCCAGCGGTGCAACCCGTGTTCGGCGGCACTGACGTTCTCCAGCGCCGCCGCCCGTCCCTCGTCGGGGGAATCGGCCGTGCGCAGGCGGTGCTCGAAACCGCGCAGTACCGCCGGAATGTGATCATTGAACTGGGCGCGCGACAGACTGGAAAAGGCGGCCAGTTCCGGATCGGTGGCGAGCGAATCATGCCAGGCGCGCAGAATCTCTTCGCGTCGCTGCGACAGATATTCAGCCAACGCCTGCAATTCGGCGTGCAGCCCTGCCTGGTCGGTCATTCGTTTCGATTGATCCTGTGGCGGCTCCCGCGCCCGCGCGCGACCCGCACAATTTATCACGCCGCGGACCGTTTGGCCCGGTTTGCTCTACACTGCGCGCCGCATGAAAGTACCCAAAGGCCTGCAACCGCTGGTCGAGGATGGCCTCGTCGACACGGTCGTCCGGCGGCTGCAAAGCGGCAAGGAAGCCTCGGTGTACATCGTCACTGGCGGCGGCCAGACGCTGTGCGCCAAAGTCTACAAGGAGGCCGAGCAACGCGGTTTCCACAAGCTCGCGCAGTACCAGGAAGGCCGCAAGGCCCGCGGCAGCCGTGATGCGCGCGCCGTCGGCCGGCGTGGACGCTATGGCCGCAAGGTCCAGGAAGCCGAGTGGAAGAATGCCGAGATTCAGGCCCTCTACCAGCTGGCCCGGGCCGGCGTACGCGTACCCCGGCCGCACGCGGTGCATGAGGGCGTGCTGTTGATGGAACTGGTAGTGGACCGGCACGGCGAGCCGGCGCCGCGGCTCAACCAGGTGCAGATGAGCCCGGAACAGGCCCGGCAGTGGCACGGTTTCATGATCACGCAAATCGTACTGATGCTGTGCAGCGGCCTGGTCCACGGCGACCTGTCCGAGTTCAACGTCCTGCTGGACACCCAGGGACCGGTGATCATCGATCTGCCGCAGGCCGTCAACGCCGCGGGCAACAACAATGCCTGGCGCATGCTCGAGCGCGATGTGCTCAATATGCGCACCACTTTCGCGCGCGCCGCGCCCGAGCTACTGGCGACCGACTATGCGCACGAAATCTGGAAGCGCTACGAGGCCGGCGACCTCACCGCCGATACCCCATTGACCGGCCAGTTCACGCGCGATACCAGGGCGGCCAACGTGGCGGCGGTGCTCGCCCAGATCGAGGCCGAGCGCGAGGCGGCCGAGGCACGGGAGCGCGCGCGGCTACAGGCCCTGGACGCGTAGTCGCCACGCGCAGCTCAATGGGCCGCGGCTGGCTCGTTCGCGCCGCGGGTAAAGGCCCAGTCCATCCAGCGACTGATCAGGCCACCGCCCATGCTGGCCCCCGTCACCCCGTCGAGCGCATAGCTACCGCCGTTGACGATGGCATCGGCGGCACGTTGACCGCTGCGGATCGCCGGGCCAATGCCCTCGCACAAATCGCGCGTGGCCAGTCCCGCGGCATCGCCGGTCAGAAACGCATTATCGAGACGCCCTAGGCGGGTCGGACCGCGCAGATAATAACTGTAGCCCGAAGGAGCCTCGGGCACGGTGATGTGAAATTGTCGCTGCAGCTTATCGGCAAAATGCTGCCAGTGCAGCCAGATGTCCTCGTCGCGCTGCTTCAGGCGCGCCGCCATGCCGCCCACACCGACAT
This sequence comes from Vicinamibacterales bacterium, assembly GCA_036496585.1. Classification (NCBI taxonomy): domain Bacteria; kingdom Pseudomonadati; phylum Acidobacteriota; class Vicinamibacteria; order Vicinamibacterales; species Vicinamibacterales bacterium. The sequence continues at coordinate 153,109 of DASXLB010000039.1, read as the reverse complement.
TGAGCCAGCCGCGTGCCTTGGGTACGTACCAGCTGTAGCCGGGTAAGCCGTGCTCGAAGAACCACAGATGACAGTCCCCGTCCCGCCACTCATAGGGAAATTCCAATTCCAACGTTACGGTCTGCAGACCGCGCACGCGCGCCATGGCATCGCGGAACAGCGCCCGGTACACCGGGCAGGAAGTGCCGCCGGCGCCGATCAGGTAGCGGCACCGGAACGCCTCATCCAGTACGTAGTCCTCGCCGTCGCGGCGGATGCTCTTGACGCCATGCTGCAGCACCGGCGCACCGCTCCTCTCGAGTAGCCACGCATCGAACTCGAAACGCCGGATCGAGTGCTGTACGCACGGTATGGGCAGGCGCAGGCCTTTGAGGTGCCAATGCAGGCGCCGGAAACTCAGGAAGCGGTGCGGGTAGTTGTCGATCTGCAGCTGCAAATCGCTCACCACTTCGGGGGTGATCCATCCGGCACACAATTTGGGCCGCGGGAAGCTGGCCTTGTCGAGCACCAGCACGTCGGCACCGGTCTGCTTGAGCCGGTGGGCAGCCGCGGAACCCGCAGGGCCGCCGCCTACGACGATGATCTCGGCGCTGCGCATGTCCGCTGCCGCCGCGCTCAGCGCGGATACATATATTCGCGCGTCAGCGGAATGCGGTTGTTTTCCTGGGTGGTGAACAGCACCTGGAACAGCTGCAAGGTGCCGGTCTCAAATGCCGCGATCGAGCCGGCCAGGTACAGCCGCCACATGCGCACGAAGAACTCATCGAACATGGTGCGCACCTTGCCCAACGCGACTTCATAGCGCGCCAGCCACTGGCGCAGCGTCAGCGCGTAATGCAGGCGAATATTTTCCACGTCGAGCACCGACAGACTCGAGGGCTCGAATACCTGCATCATTTCTCCCAGCGATGGCGCGTAGGCGCCCGGGAAAATGCGTTGCTCGATCCAGGGATGCAGCGGCGCAGGCCAGTTGCGGCCGATCGAGTGAATCAGTCCGCGACCTTCGGGGGTCAGCGCGCGTCGCGCCACACGTCCGAGCTCCGGATAATTCTCGCGTCCGACGTGTTCGAGCATGCCTACGGAGGCGAACACGTCATAGCGGCCGGTGATATTGCGGTAGTCGTCTTCCACGAATTCGACCTGCTTTTCCAGGCCCTGCTCGCGGGCGCGCTCGCGCGCGTAACGCACCTGCTCCTTGGAGATGTTGAAGGCGCGCACGCGCGCTCCGTAGCGGCTGGCCATGTGCAGCGCCAGGCTGCCCCAGCCGCAACCGGCCTCGACCACGCTCTCGCCGGCTTTCAGCCGCAGCTTGCGGCAGACATGATCCATTTTGGCGACCTGGGCCTGTTCGAGGCTGGCCTCGGCGGTGGGAAAATAGGCGCAGGTATACGCCATGGTCTCGCCGAGCCACAGCGAGTAAAAATCGTTCCCCAGATCGTAGTGGCGATGAATATTGCTGCGTGAACCGCGCAAGGTATTGCGCCTCGGTTTGTGCAGCCAGCGGCCGATCCGCCGCGCCATCGAGCCGGCATTGGTGCTGGCCGGAAAGCTGCGATAGATGATCTCCAGCAGCTGCACCAAGTCGCCCTCGACCTCGATCTTGCCGGCGCTATAGGCGTCGCCGAACCGCACCCGCGGATCACTCAGCAGGCCGACCAGCGTACCGCGATCGGCAATGCGCACCTGCACCGGTGGCGCGCCGCCGGAGCTAGCGCCAGAGCCGGCGATGCGCTCGCCGGTCCACAGCAACAGAAATTCGATCGGAGGATTGCCGAGAATGCCCAGCAGCCGGCGCACCAGTCGCGCATCCACGGAGGTTCCGCGTCGCACGCGAGCGATGGGAGCCGTGCTGTTAGGCGTCGCAAGCTCCTCGGTCTCGGAGGCGGCGTCCATGGTCTTCCCCTTTTTATTGAACCGTTACCGCTAGGCGAGTTGCGCCCGCAGCCTTCGCATTCGACGGTACTGTAATTGCAGCCCGTACTCCAATTCCTTGAGTTGTGATTGTAGCGCCGAGCGCTCCCAGCGTTCGATCATGGCGCGCTTGGTCTGTGCCAACCATTGCTCGCGCAGATGCGTCCAATCCGCGACCGCCTGGCAAAATGCCTCGTACTCCTCGGCCACCCGGCGACGCAACTGTTCGATATGCGCGTGTCCCGGCTGATGGCCCGCCAGCTGCTTTTCGGCACGCCGGAACTGTGTATCGAGCAAGGCCCGCTGGATTTTGAACCACGGAACCGTCTTCAGATTGCGAGCCAGTCCCAGCCAGCGCATGCCATTGATGAACCACTTCGACGGATCCCACTGCCACCAGCGCACGCCGTTGCGATAGTCGTGCGCAAACATGTGATGAAAGTTGTGATAACCCTCACCGTACGTCAGTAACGCAACTATTCCATTATCGCGGGCAGTGTTCTCGTCGGTATAGGGCTGAATGCCCCACATGTGTGCCAGAGAATTGATAAAAAAGGTGAAGTGATGGCTGACAACCAAGCGCAGCACCCCGGCCAGCAGGAAAGTACCCAGGACATCGCCCGTGGCCCAGCCCAGCAGCAACGGCAGGCCAAAATTCATGGCGAGCGCCAGCGGCACGTAGTAGCGATGTTGCAGGCTGACCAGAGGATCACGCTGCAAGTCCCTGACGACGCTGAAATCTGGATCGCCGCTGGGGTAGTTCTTCAACATCCAGCCAATGTGCGAGAACCAGAATCCCCGGCGGGCGCTGTACGGGTCCAGTTCGGTGTCGTCGATCTCGCGATGGTGTACCCGGTGGGTCGCGGCCCAGACCAGGGCGCTGTTCTGCAGTGCCATGGCGCCGAACAGCAGATACAGCACCTTCAGCACCGGATGGGCTTCGTACGTGGCATGGGCGAACAGGCGGTGGTAGCCGCAGGTGATCGACATGCCGTTGGCGCCGAGCAGCAGCACGAACAGGATCCAGGCCGTGGCGTGAAAGCCATGCGCAATGCCGTACCAGGGGACGCCAATGACGGCCACGGCAAAGGTCAACGCGAACATCAGCGTTGTCGTCCAGTTGCGCGTCACGTGATCCCAGCCGCTGCCACTCATGTCCCGCTCCCTGGCGCATGGCGCCCTGTCGCAATAATCCTACATTTCACAGCAATGCGATCGTAAGTTAATCAGTTAGTTACGTGCCGGCCAAGGCACCGTGCCCGGCACTACTTTAACAGCATCGCCTACACGCGTGCTGCGAACTGCCACGGCTACCCAGACAATGGGGCCGAATGGCGAAAAAACCGGGTTTCACGCCGGCGGGAGCCCTGCCCCGGGCGTCTCGGTCATCATGCCCACGACGCCCTGCATCACCCGGGCGGACGCCGCGGCGCCGTTGTCCATGAAGATCACCTTGCCCTGGGAGTGCTCGGAGACGTATTTCAGGGCGTCGGTGTATTCCAGGTACAAGAGAAATTTATTGTCAACGCCGGCCTCCTTGAGGCTCTCGGCCGCATCCTTCATGCCGGCGGCGATGTTTTTGCGAAACAGCGCCAGCCCCTCGCCGCGCAACGCCGAGGCCTTCTTGTCCGCCTCGGCGCCGATGGTCCGGTAGGCCGCCTCGGCCTCGGCATCTTTGGTGCGCTTGACCAGCAGGGCCGCGCCTTCATTAGCGGCGGCGGCCAGCAGGTTCTTGGATGACACCACCCGCGCCATGGAATCGATGATCTCCTTGTCGAAGGTCATGTCGGTGATCTGAATGTCGCGTACGACGTAGCCCCACGACGAGACGACCTCGTCGAGGTTCTTCTTGGTGTGGTCGACGATTTCGGCGCGCATGCCGAGGATGTCGGCCTGCTTGGTGGTCGCCACGAACTGCCGGATCGAGCCGTCGATCGTCCGCTGCAGCGCCAGCTGGAACTCCTGCGGCGTGGCGAAGCTGAACACCGCCTTCTTGATGTTCTCCTCGTCGGCGCTCGCCACCGCGTAGAGGACCATGGTCGCGAACCGGACGTTGGCCTGATCCTGGGTGATCGCCTGGAACTCGAGCTGCAGCGCGCGATTCTGCAGGGACAACCGCTGGAACACCTTCTCCCACGGCAGCTTGACGTTGAGCCCCTCGCGCATGATCCGGCTGTACTTGCCGAACACGGTGATCACCGCAACCGTCGCCTGCGACACGCTCCTGAACCAGGAGTAGATGAAGAAGCACGCGATGATGACAAAAATGATCAATGGTGCGGTGACTGGCATCGTTCCTCCGTTCTGGCCGACTGCCGCGCATTCTAGCCGTTTGCGGGCGCCGGCGCGCTACTGGCGGCCGATTCCGGGCTTGGCGCGCAGCGCCCCGTCCTCGACCGCGACGCGCAGCGGGTCCCATGACCCGCCGTGCCGCACGCCGGCGATCTCGGCGGGCAGCGGCTGCAGCTCGGTGTAGGGCAGCTGCGTCGGCAGCGGATGCTCAGGCGTGTAGGGGAGCGACACGGGCAGCGTCGGGTCGCTGTGGTCGCCGTGGAAGATCACGGACAGCTGCCCGGCGCGGGTGATCGATCCGGTGCCGACGATCACGACCGGCACGGCCGCGCCGGTGCTGTTCGCGAGCGCCACCGGCTGCGCGGCCTGTGCGGGCACGGGCATGCCGACCGCACACAGCCATACGAGGCAGGCGGCGATTATCGTCAGCAGGATCCTGGTATAGCGATCGACGGTCATCGTCGTGTCCCTCCTGTGCGTTACGATAGCAGGCCACGATGCAGCAGAAACAGGAACCTCAATCGGCGTTCCGGTTCGAGAAACGGCGCGTCGAGGCTGTCGTCAGTCTGACCGGCGGCGGCACCGCGCGGGGGTCGTTCTTCGTGGCCGGAGAGCGCGTCAGCGACCTGCTGAACCACGAATCGGGCTTCTTCCCGTTCGAGATCCAGACCGCTGCCGGCCCGCAGACGGTGCTGTACAACCGCGCGCACGTGATCGCCGTGGCGTTGTCGGATCGTGAGGCCGTGCGCGATCCCGGTTACGCCGTGGCCAAGCGCCGCGACGTCTGGATCGTGCTGTCGGAAGGCCGCCAGGTGCGGGGCGTCGTCCGCGTCTACCGCCCGCAGGGGCACGATCGCGTCAGCGACTGGACCCGCCAGCCGGAGACGTTCCGCTACGTCGACACCGACGAGGGCACGCTCCTCGTCAATGCCGCGCACATCGTCGCGGTCACGGAGGAGCCGCCCGCGTGAGCTTGAACCCTATCGATCAGCTGTTTCACGCGATGGTCGCGGTCGGCGCGTCCGACCTGCACCTGTCCGTGGGCTCGCCGCCGCTCGTGCGCAAGGACGGCCACATGATGCCGCTCGACCCGAAGGTGGCGCCGTTGAGCGGCGAGCAGGTCGTGCAGCTGCTCGCGCCGATCATGCCGGAGAGAAACCGCAAGGAGTTCGCCGAGCGGCACGACACCGATTTCGCCTACGAGATCGACGACCTGGCGCGCTTCCGCTCGAACGTCTTCGCCGACCGCCGCGGCCCCGGCGCGGTATTCCGCGTCATCCCGTCGAAGATCCTGACCGCCGAGCAGCTCGGACTGTCGCCCCACATCCTCAACCTGTGCGCGCTCAACAAGGGGCTGGTCCTGGTCACCGGCCCGACCGGGTCGGGCAAGTCGACGACGCTGTGCGCGATGATCGACTACATCAACCGCACCCGCCAGGATCACATCATCACCATCGAGGATCCGATCGAGTTCGTGCATCCGAACCAGAAGTGCCTGATCAACCAGCGCGAAGTACGGACACACACCGACTCGTTCAAGGACGCCCTCCGCGCCGCGCTGCGCGAGGACCCCGACATCGTCCTGGTCGGCGAACTGCGCGATCTCGAAACCGTGGCGATCGCCATCGAGACGGCGGAAACCGGCCACCTCGTGTTCGGCACGCTGCACACGACGACGGCGGCGTCGACGGTCGATCGCGTGATCGATCAGTTCCCCGCCGATCGCCAGGCGCAGATCCGGATCATGCTGTCGGAATCGCTGAAAGGCGTCATCGCGCAGAATCTCTGCCGCAAGATCGGCGGCGGCCGCGTCGCAGCGCTGGAAGTGCTGATCGTGACCCAGGCGGTCAGCAATCTCATCCGCGAGGGCAAGACGTTCCAGCTCCCGTCGATCATGCAGGTGAACAAGGCCGCCGGCATGGTGAGCCTGAACGACGCGTTGATGGACCTCGTGAACAAGAAGCTCATCGAGCCGGCCGAGGCCTACGCCAAGGCGGTCGACAAGATCGGGCTGGACGGGTTGCTGAAGCGAATCGGCATCAACCTGACGTCGCCGGCCCCGGTGAAAGCCTGAGGCGGGGACGCGTGACGCGGACCCGTCAGTCGTGCCGGAGCGCCTCGATGGGATTCAGCCTCGCCGCGCGCGCGGCGGGATAGCTGCCGGCGGCGAGGCTGACGGCGATCGAGAACCCGATCGCGCCGCCGATCAGCCAGAGCGGTAGCGAGAAGAGATTCCCCGTCGGCCCCCCCTGCTGCTGGATATAGAGGTTGGCGCCGAAGTTGATGACGCGGCCGACCAGCCAGCCGAGTGCCACCCCGGCGACGCCGCCCAAGGCGCCGATGGCCGACGCCTCGATCAGAAAGATGCGGCGGATGTCGCCGTCGCTGCCGCCGATCGCCTTCATGATCCCGATCTCGCGCGTCCGCTCGAGAATCGACATCACCATCGTGTTGACGATGCCCAGCGACGACACCGCGAGCGCGATCGATCCGATCAGGCTCAGGACGATGTCGAGCAGGATGAACGCACGCTTGGCGCCCTGCAGCGCGTCGTTGATCGAGAACGCGCTCAGGCCTTTCTTCCGGATCGCGTCTTCCACGTCTTCGGTGTAGGGCGCCCCAGCCACCTTGACCGTGATCGACAGATAGGTGTTGGCGCGCACCTGCATCGCCTTGGCGCGCGCCAGCGGCAGCATGATCGGCGTCACCTGAACGCCGATGCCGCCAGGCCCGGTCTCGCGCTCGACGATCCCGGCGATGCGGCACGGCGTTTCCTCCGGCTTCGGCGGCACGGCGGGAGCGGCCCCGGCCAGGATCGCGGCGACCGCCTCGGGCGAGGTGTGCACGAGCGTAACCGTCTGGCCTACGAGCGATCCGGGATCGGTCTCGTTCATCCGCTTGGCGAGGTCGAGACTCAGCATGCAGGCCAGATCGGAGTCGTTCGGGAAGAACTGCCCGTAGGAGATGGAGCGGAACGCCCCTTCTCCCTTCGCCGACATCGGGATGCCGGCGGCGGCGAACGATTCCTGCTCGCCGTTGTATTTCACCTGAAGCGGGACGCGGACGTTCGGAAAGACGTCGCGTACGTGCGGCAGCGTCGCGAGGTCCCTGAGCGTGTCGTCGTTGAGCTCGACGCGCGGTCCGGCGCCGGGCCCGCCTCCACGGCCGCCGCCGCGGCCCCTCCCGAAGGTCTGTCGCCCGACGCCGCCAAGGCGAGCCAGGCCGCCGGGCAGGTCCGAGGCGCTCACGATGGTGATCGAATCGAACAACCCCGAGCGCGTCAGACGCCCGACGAATTGATCCTGAAGCCCGACCCCGAGCGAGACCATGCCGGCGAGCGAGGCAATGCCGATCGAGACGCCGAGCGTGGTCAGAGTCGTGCGCAGCTTTGCATGACCGAGGTTGCGCATCGCGAGACTGGCCGTGTCGCGAAAGGTCATTGTTCTCCTGAGGGGCGTCGCCCCTCAGACTCCCCTACACCGTCGCTCGCTCGCCGCTCCGCCGGCTCGCGCCGCTCCGGTGGCTCGCTGCGCTGCGCTCGCTCGCATCGTCCGCGCCAGGCTGAACCTGAAGCCGCGGCCAGGGAGCCCAATGGTCTCGCTGCCGCCACTGCCGCGTGTGCAGCGGCGGCGGTCACGCGGCCACCACCGCACCGTCGAGCATGGTGATCGTGCGGTGCGCATACTCGCGCGCCAGCGACGCGTCGTGCGTCACCAGGATGATCGTCTTGCCGTCGCGCTCGTTGAGCGTCTTCAGCAGCGTCATGATTTCGCCCGTCGTCCGGCTGTCGAGATTGCCGGTCGGCTCGTCGGCGAGGAGCAGGCGCGGGTCGTTCGAGAGCGCGCGGGCGATCGCCACGCGCTGCTGCTCGCCGCCCGACAGCTGTTGCGGCCGGTGCTGCTGACGGCCGGCGAGCCCCATCGCCTCGAGCAGCCGCAACGCCTTGGCGTCGCGCTCGGCGCGCGCCACGCCGGCAAACATCAGCGCCAGCGTCACGTTCTCGACCGCGTTCATGGTCGACACGAGATTGAACGACTGGAAGATGACGCCGACGGTGGTGCGGCGATGGACGCTGAGCTCGTCGCTCGACATCTGCGCCAGATCCCGATCGAAGACTCGCAGCGAGCCGGAGGTCGGCCGATCGAGACCGGCGACGAGATTGAGCAGCGTCGACTTGCCCGACCCGGACGTGCCGAGCAGCCCGACGAACTCTCCCGGCTGCACGGCGATCGACACGCCGTCGAGCGCACGCACCGTCGCCGCCCCCATCTGGTAGTGCTTGCGCAAATCGCGGGTCTCGAGCAGGGCGGGCATGGCGAAGGCTACAATATATGGCTATGGCAGCGCTGATCGAAGCGATCGACGTGAAGCGGAAGATGTTCGTCGAGTTCGAGGGGGCCCCCTACCACGTGGTCGACGTCGACGTGTCGCGCCCGACCGCGCGCGGCGGCCAGACCCTCGTCCGGCTGAAGATGCGCAACCTGATCACGCGCGCCGTCTTCGACAAGACGTTCAAGGCGGGCGACAAGTTCGGGGAACCGGATCTGGAGGTCGTCGAGGCCCTCTTTCAGTACGCCGATTCCGACGGCTACCACTTCATGGATCAGGAAACGTTCGATACGATGACGCTCCGGACCGACGTGCTCGGCGACGACCGGCTGCTGCTCACCGACAACGTCGTCGTCTCGGTGCAGAAGTACAACGGCAACCCGATCGGGCTGCAGTTTCCGCCGCACGTGGAGCTGACGGTGACGTCCTGCGAGCCCGGCGTCCGCGGCGACACGGCGTCGGGCGGGGTGACCAAGAGCGCGACGCTGGAGACCGGTCTCGAGATCCGCGTCCCCCTCTTCATCAAGGAGGGGGAGAAGGTGAAGGTCCACACCGAGACGCGGGAATTCGCCGGCAGAGCGTAGGGACGGCTCGTCTCAGCCGAGGACCATCTTGGCGCGTTCCTGGTGCAGCTCGTGCAGCAGGCGCATGACGTTGTAGGCGGTCAGTTCGACGAGCAGCGTCGTCACCTGTCCATGCTGGTCGTCGTTCAACAGCGGTTCCGTCTTCTTCATCACGTCGACGAGCCGCTGCTCCTGCGACGCCAGCTCCTTCGCCGTGACGACGCCGTCGGCCAGCGCGTCGGTGAACGACTGGAGCTTCGCGACGCGCTCCTGAATCTGCTCCGTCCCTGCCTTCTCGTCGAACCAGCTCGTCTTGGCCATCACGATGCTCCTATCTTCGGAGCTGTCCTACAGCTCCCTTACCAGTTGTTTGAGCGCCGTCAGGCGCTCCTGCAGCGCGGCGCGGCCGCCCGGCGCATCGGTCTTCTGCTGCGCCGCCGCGGTCAGGAACACGCGGTCGGTGCACTCGAGGATGGCGGCCACTTCCTGCAGCTCCCGCTCGAGCCCCTGCGTCGACGGCAGGAACCCGGCAATCGCCTGCGCGAGCGCCTCCTTGGTCACGTGGTCGGCGCCGGCGAGAATCGACGCGCGCCAGGCGCGGCCGACGATGCCCTCGATGTCGGCGCCCGACAGCTGTCCCTTCTGCGTGATCGGCGGCAGGTCGTCGGCCGCCACCGCCGATCCGAGCTTCTTCGCCAGGATCACGAACATCTGGCGGATCTCCTGCTCGTCGATCGGATAAAACAGGGGAACGTGCACCTCGGCCCGCCCCTGGCGCTTGATGTCGATCGGAAGCAGGTCCGGGCGGGCGGTCAGCAGCATCCAGATGATCTTGCCGCGATAGCGCGTGTCGCCCATCTGCGAGGCGATCATCGCGAACACGCGGCTCGAGGTGCCGGAGTCCCCCTCCGATTCACGGTTGCCGAGCGCCGCGTCCGCCTCGTCGACGACGACCACGACCGGCCCCATCGCGCGCAGCACCGACAGGACCCGCTCGAGATTACCCTCGGTCTCGCCGACGTACTTCGATCGGAAGTTCTTGAGGACGACGCAAGGCACGCCGATCTCGCCGCTGACACACTGCGCGAGAAACGACTTGCCGGTGCCGACCGGTCCGCACATCAGGTAGCCCATCGGCATGCTGGCGAGGGCGCCGCGCTTCAGCAGCGCCGCGTCCTCGCGCAGGCGCGCCTTGGCGGCCTCGTGGCCAACCACGGTATCGAGCGTCCACCTGGGCTCGATGAACTCGAGCAGCCCCTGTCCGCGCCGCTCGAGCAGCCGCTTCTTCAAGTCCCGGAACGCCTTCGTGTCGAGGCGCGTCACCCCTTCGCGGGCCGTCTGCACGAGCACGTTGAGATCGGTCAGCGAGATGCCCGCCGTCAGCGCTCCGAGCTGCGCCGGATCGAAGTCGGAGTAGCCCTTGACGCCGTCGGGCGCGGTCGTGTCTTCGATGAAGGCGCGGCGTTCCGATTCGGCGGGCAGCGGCACTTCGATGGTCGCGACGTGCGGGTTGCCGGTGAGGCGGTCGTTCAGATCGGCCAGCTTCTCGTCGATCATCACGAACGCCATGTTGAGGCGTTTCACGTACGGGCTGGTCGCCCAGTTCAGGACCGTGACGAGCTGCGACGAGGCCTGGTTGCTGAGCCGGCCCGGCTCGCTGGCCGGAAACACGTACGACGCCTGGTCGATGATGACCGCGACGCTGAGACGGTCGGCCTCGGCCGCCATGAGGTTGTTGCGCACGAAGCGATCGAGCAGTGCCAGCGCCGCGGCCGGATCCTTCTGGATGGCGGTGAGATCGCCGATCTTCCGGTTGACGAGCGACACCATGTCCTTCAGGCGCTTCTCGTCGCGTCCGGCGAGCGCGCGCAGGCCGCGCCCGACGTCGTAGTGCAGCACCAGCGACCAGCGGCCGAACACCTGCTCCGCGAGGAACTCGGCGAGGACCGCGTACCGACCCTCGACACGCTCGGGCTGGCCTGAGCCTGTCGAAGGCCGTCGGTCCGGCTCGGCCCCGATGCGGAAGACGTCGTAGGTGTTGCCGTGCAGCACGAACGCTGCGGTGGTGCCGGAAAAATACAGATCGGCGAGCTGCGTGGCCCACGGTGGATACCACGCGGGCAGATCGAGCGGCCGCGTCTTGATGGTCTCGCCGCTCATGACTTGAGCACCTGCCGCAGGTCCGACTCGAGAATCGGCGGCGGCTCCTCGAGCTGTTCACCAAGGCCGGTGAGATGTTGCAGCTCGCTGACCGCCTTCTCGGTCTGCCGCATGCTCTCGGCAGCGGCGTCCGCCTGACCGCTGAGGAAGTCGGGGTCCTGGCGATTGACGGCCATCTCGGCGAGCGCCTGGATCTTGCCTTCGATGCGATCCAGCTCGATGCTCACGAACTCGGCGTTCTTCTTGGCGCGGCTGAAGTTGTCGAGCCGCAGCTCGGCCATCGCCAGGCTGTCCTGGAGCGACTTGGTGACCCGTTCGTCGCTCCCCTTCTGCGCCGCGTCGAGGCTCTTGCGAAGTTCTTCCGCCTTCGAGCTCATCTCCTGCTCGTTCGTGGTCCGGAGAAACCGGTCGAGCGCCGCTTTCGAAACGAGCAGGCGCAGGAACAGCCAGAGCAGGCGATCCAGTCCGGGCGTGCTCATCGCGTCGCCGGTCGCCTGATCGCCGGCCGCCCCGCGCACGCCGGCGGCGATGCCCCGCATCTCGCGGCAGCGGGCGTGCAGCGCCTGGAACCGGTTGCGGGCGTCGGGGGTGAGGCCGGCGAGCAGGCTGCCCAGCGTCTGCGCCGGAACGACTTCCACCTTGAGCGGCCCTTTCGCTTCGCCGTAGACCTTCGCGTCGATGGCGGCGCGGAAGCGCGGGATCGACGTCAGGGCGGCGAGATACGCCAGTTCGGCGGCGCCGACCAGCGGGATCAGGACGTCGGGCACCGGCGACAGCGCGCCCGCGGCGGTACCGCCGAGAAACAGCAGCAGGTTCCAGCGGAAGAGAAACGCTTCCGCGAGATAGCGCCCGAGACCCGCGGTCCGGGTCTCAGTCATCGCCAGCCCGCGTCGACGCCGACAGCGTGTCGATGATGTCGCGGATCTCGAACACGAACTTCATGAACTCGGGCCGCCGCTGCATCTCCTTGGGCGGGAACTCCGGCCCAGGCACGCGCATCTCCTTCAGGATCGTGCCCGGCGCCGACGAGAAGATGTAGACGCGATCGCCGAGATACACCGCCTCCTCGATCGAATGGGTCACGAAGAAGACGGTCGCCTGCGCCTCGCGCCAGAGATCGACCAGCAGCCCCTGCATGTGCAGCCGCGTGGTTGGATCGAGCGCGCCGAAGGGCTCGTCCATCAGGATGATGCGCGGCGACAGCGCGAGCGTGCGGGCGATCGCCACCCGCTGCCGCATGCCTCCCGACAGCTCGCTCGGGTACTTGCCGGCGTCGCGCTTCACGTCGAGGCCGACCCGCTGGATCCACTCGCGGGCGCGCTCGCGCCGCTCCCCGGCCGGCACACCGCGGCACTCGAGCCCGAAGGCGACGTTGTCTTCGACGGTGCGGTTGTCGAATGACGTGTAGTCCTGGAAGACCATGCTGCGATCCGGGCCGGGCCCGCCGATCGAACCGCCGCCGACCAGCACCGTCCCGGTGGTCGCCGGATAGTGCGGGCGCAGGCCGGCGATCAGCCGAAGCACCGTCGACTTGCCGCACCCCGAGGGCCCGAGGATCGCGATGAACTCCCCCTTGCCCGGCAGGTCCTCGACGCTGAACGTCACGTCGTGGATTACCGTCAGGTCGCCGAACGTCTTGGTGACGTTCTTGAAATCGACGATATTGGGGGCCGGCGACGGCGTCGGCGGTGTCGGCGTCGGGGCGGCCGGAGCCGGCGGTTTGACGGGTTCGCTCACCTATTCCTCGACCGTGCGATACGGAAACAGGCCGCGCTGGAAAAAGTAGAGCACGCGATCGATGCCGTAGGCGAGCAGCCCGATGATCAGGAGGATGAGGATGATGTGCTCCGACATCCCGCGCCGCTGGCTCGACATCAGCAGATAACCGAGGCCGTGCTGCGCGTTGATCAACTCCGCCAGCATGATATAGCCGAACGCCAGGCCAAACAGGTGGCGCAGGCTGTTGTAGATGTCGGGCAGCGACAGCGGCAGCAGCACCTTGATGACGATCTGCAGCGGCGAGGCGCCGAGCGTCTGCGCCGTCTCGACGTAACGATCCGGCACGCCGACCACGGCGGCGACGGCATCGGAGTAGACGAACGGCACGCAGGCGATGAAGATGAACATCACCTTCTGCGTCTCGTCGATGCCGAACCACAGGATGGTCAGCGGAATCAGCGCCGCGACCGGCAGGTTGCGGCCGAAGAGGGCCAGCGGCGCGCCCGCCGCCTCGAACACGCGCCACGCGCCGGCCGCGATCCCGAGCGGCACGCCGATCAGCGCGGCGAGCAGGAAGCCGCTGAGCACGCGGCGCAGCGTCGCCGCGATGCTCGCCATGAGGGCGCGCTCGCTGAACAGGCTCGGAAAGCTCCGGGCCACTTCCAGCGGGCTCGGCAGGATCACCGGCGAGATGATCCGTTCCTCCGAGCCCAGTCCCGAGGTCAGGAACCACCAGACGCCGACCAGCACCGCGACGGCGCCGACCCCGGCCAGCCGTCCAATCATCGGCGGCGGCGGCAGCCGCAGCGCGAACAGCGAGCGACGGTCGCCGGCGGTCATTTACCGGGGGCCGGCGCCGCTTCCGCCGGATAGACCTTGATCTCGACGCGCCGATTCTTGGCGTTGTTGTCCGGATCGGCCGGATCCGCCGGACGGTCCCACCCCATGCCCGCCGTCGAGAACTGGTTCGCCTGCAGCGACGGGAACTTGCGGATCACGGCTTCCTTGACGGCGTTAGCGCGGTTCTGCGAGAGCTCCTGCACGACGCTCTTCGGCACCGAGGTGCGCATCGAGCTGTCGGTGTGCCCTTCGATGACGATGCGGGCCGCGCCGTACTGCCCGGCGAGCTTGCCGATCTCGTCGACCACGAACCCGACGTTCGGATCGTAGAGCTCCTCGGTGTCCTTGCCGCCGTCCGTGCGCGTGACCTTCTTGCTCAGGTCCCACGAGTTCGGGAAGAAATGGATGACGACGGTCTTGGTGAGGATCTCGTCCTTCTCTCCCTGCACGGTACTGGCGCTGGCCGGCGCGAACTGCACGTCGTACTCGTTCTTCTGCGACGAGTACTTCGCCTCGGCGCCGAGCTTCTGGATGATCGAGAAGTCCATCACCTGATCGAACGGCGTCTGGTCGGTGACCGCGTTGATCCGCTTGTAGAGGAAGTAGGCGGTCGACCAGGTGCGCTCGAAATTGGTCGGGTTGTTCTGGTTGAGGAAGAACTCGCGGTTCTCGGCGTAGTTGGTCGAGTGCGCGTCGCCGAGCATGCCGAGCGCGTCGCTCTCGGGAATCGAGTAGCCGGCGGACATCAGCTTGGCGACCTTCTGCTTGTTCTCCTGCGACTTGAGATCCCCCATCGCGTCGAAGATGCCGCGGACGATCCCCTCCATCACGTCGGGGTTGTCCTTGGCGAAGTCGGCGCGCGCGAACCACACGTCGGCGATCAGCTTGTTCGCCGTCGACGTGTTGACCAGCATGCGGTTGCCCTTCACCTTCTCGAGGTTGTAGATGTCGGGCGACCAGCTGACGACGCCGGCCAGGCTCTTGTCGGCGTTGAAAGCAGCGGCCGCCTGGAAGGCGTCCTGCGTGAACTTGAACTGCACTTCGGCCGGCTGCACGCCGGCGTTGATCAACGCGTTGAGGATAAAGAACTGCGACGGCGAGTTCTGCGCCAGCACCACCGTCTTGCCGCGCAGATCCGCCATCGTCTTGACGCTGTCGCGCACGACGATGCCGTCGCCGCCGTTCGACCAGTCGACCTGCTGGAAGACACGCGGCATGACCCGCGAGTCCTTGCGCAGTCCCTCGAGGAACAGCGGAACCATGTCGAGCGTGCCCCAGCCGACGTGCAGGTTGCCGGCCGCGTAGGCGTCGCGCATCGCGATCGGGTCGTCGATCAGCACGAGCTCGACTTTGAAGTCCTTGCCGCCCGGCGTGTGCCACAGCTTGCCCGGCTTGAAGCCGTTGTTGGCGAAGATGATCGGGCTCCAGCCGGCCCACACGTTGATGCCGAAACGGACCGTGCGGTCGGCCATCGGCTTGTAGTTGGAGATGCCCTTCACTTCCGGCAGCCGCGACGCGGAGACGAAGTTGTATTCCTTGACCGTCGTGATGCCGGAGCTGTCGGGCGCTTCCGCGCCCCCTTTCATCTTGTTCAGCTCGTCGGAGGTGAACTGACCGACCTTCGATCCCGACCCGATCGCGCCATAGCGCCACAGCGCTACGCCGACCAGGCCGATGACGACGAGTAGAACTGCGACGTAGAAAGCCGGTCTGGGCTGTCCGTTCGCCATGTCAGGGCGCTCCTATGGGGCCGCTGCAGGGCGGCGGCCCAAATACCGAATGTCGCGTGTCGAATGTTGACGCCGGTCGAACCATCAGTTCGTCTGTTTCTGCTCGGAGGTGTCGGTCGCCGCGGGTCCCAGGTCCTTCGCCGTGCTCGCGACGGGAGACGTTTCGGGCGATTTCAGGCCGAGCTCCACTTCGAAGTCGGACAACGCCTGGTCGGCCATCACCTGCTGCATCTTCTCTTCCGCCTGGATGTCGGCGATCCCCTTCGACGACAGATCGGCGGCGACCCGCACCTTGCCGCGGTTCTGATCGATCTTCTGCTGGATGACCTGCTCGATCTGCCCGAAGTCGGTGGTCAGGTTGACATCGAACGTCTCCGACAGCTTCGCGATCTCGGCCTCGGCGGAGCTCATCTTGAGATCGGCGTCGTACTTCTGGATCTTGTCGCGCAGCTCGATCAGCTTTTCGTTGGCGTGCTGAATCTTCTTGAGGTTGTTGTTGTACGCCGTTTCGTGCATCTCGAGCTGCTGCCCGTTGGCCTGCATGTCGGTCTTCGCTTTCTGCAGCTCGAGCGCGAACTTGGCGGCGGTGGTCCGATCGCCGGCCTTCAGATAGGCCTTCGTCTCGGCCTCGAGCTTCTGCACCTGCGAGCGGTTGGCCGCCACCTGCCGCGTGACGCGCTCGACCAGCCCGCGGTACTGTTCGAGGCCGGTGCGCCCTTCCTTCAACTGCTCGACCGACCGATCGTACTCGTAGCGCATCTGCGCGACGGGATCCGCCTCCCAGAACAGGTTGGCCACCTTGTTCACCTGCGCCCGAAACGCCGACCAGAACTTTTGCAGAATCACCGAGGACTCCTTGGCAGGCCGCTCACTTCTTCACTCCGTCGCGCTCGCCGGCGGCTGCCTCGGCGAGGATCTTTCCCTGGTAGATGCCGTCGAGCGCCGCGCGCAGCTGGGGCGCGCTGCCGGCGCCGAACACGTCGCCGCCCGTCTCCTTGAGGAACGCGAATTTCTCCGGACTGGTGTCGAAGGCGACAAAGTAGATCTGCACCGCGCCTTCGCTCTTTCGGAAGATGTCCCGCGCGACTTCATCCGGCGGACGTCCGTTCCGATTCTCGCCGTCAGTCACCACGAGCAGATACTTGCGGAAGACCCCCGCCCGGTAGAGGTCGGGCCGCGCCTCGCGCATCGCGTCGCCGATCGCCGTGCCGCCGCCGGGCCGCGGCAGGTTCTCGATCGTCTCGCGCAATGCCGCCCGGTCGTAGGGACCGATCGGCCGCCGCCGGTGGACGCTGCTCGAAAAGGTGTAGATGCCGATCTTGACCGGAAAGTCCGGACGCCGCGCGACGAAGGCGTCCGTGGCGTCGAGCATCGCTTCGAGCGCCTCCTGGGCCACGACATATTTGGGACGAGAATCGCCAGGCGCGCGTTCCTTCATCGACCCGGAAGTGTCGACGAGAATCGCCACGGCCGCGCCGAGCCCCTCCTCGACCTCCGCCTGGTAGGGCGCTTCCGATTCGGCCGAGTCAGGCGCCCGGCTGCGCTCGCGCCGCGGCCCTGGGCCGCATCCGGCCGCCAGCATGCCAGCCAGCACGGCCGCTATCGGGCCGCGCCACACACGAAAGGCCTTCGAGCCGGGTGTCATCACAGGCTGTCCGGTTGACCGAGCAGTCTATCACCGACGGATCACCAACCCGATCTCCGCCGTCATGTAGTGCAGGCGCAGATCCGAGCTGGTTCCGTTCAACGGATTCGACCCGGGATCGCGGCGCAGCCCGCCGTGATAGCGCACATCGAAGCGGATGCCGGTCCCCTGCGAGAAGAAGCCGATCGCGCCGGCGCCGATGCTGAAGCCTGGCATGTTCGCGGTCACGGGATAAAGGTGCTGCGATTCCTGCGTCGACGAGGGCTGGTCGATCGAGACGGCGCGCAGCAGGCCGAAGCCGCCCGAGACGTAGGGCCGCAGAAAATACTCGGTCCACCGCTTCGGCACCGTCAGCACGAGGTTGCCGGTCGCCGAGAGCGAGTAGCTCGTCGCGATGGCAGCCGGCGGCGGATTCAGCGGATCCCGCGGACCGTCGAACTCGAAGAAATGGCGCGTGTAGAGGACGATCCCTTCGACGCCGATCACCCCGTCGCCGAAATGGCTCACCATGCCGCCGAAATTGAAGTGCCGCTTGCCGGTGCCGAGCTGCAGATCGTTGAGCGTGGTGCTGCCGGCGAAGGTGACGCCGAACGAGGGTGTGAAGTGCCATTCCGCGGCCGCGGGACGCGCCGCCAGGAGAAGACACACGCCGCAGAGCGCCGCCGTTTTCAGGATTCCGCCGCTCACGTTGTCGCTAGGACGCCACGAAGCACGACGCGCGGGCATTCACCATTCCGGCCGGCGCCCGGGCGCCGCTAGATCACCAGCCGCAGGAAGAGCGAGGCGAAGAGCGAGCGCGTCACGTCGCCTTGCGTCAAATCAAAAGGAGCCGTCAGGCCGTCGCTGTTGGCGAGCAGGATGAACGTGATCCCGCGCGCAGGCAGCTTGACGATCAACGCCGAATAGGCGTTCGGCACGTTGCCGAAATGCCAGACGACGCGCTCCCCCTTGTAGGTCTGGACGAACCAGCCGAGCCCCATCGGCGATGGCGTCCCCGAGGCGCCGACCGCCGGCGTCCACGCCGCGCCGAGCGTGTCGGCGAGCAGGAGGCCGCCATTGTCCCCCTGGTCCAGCGCGGCGTCGAACTTCGCAAGGTCGCGAACCGTCGAGACGAGCCCGGCGGCGGCGTTGATGCCCGAGGTGGGGACCGTGGTCACGTCCGTCCGGGTGCGGTTGGTCACCTTGTACGGGACCGCCAGCCGATCGAGCACCGCGCGATAGTGGTCGCGGTCCTCGTCGGTGAAGAGGCCGTCCGGCAGCGAGAGACCGGGGTCCTTCCAGTCGGTGCCCGGCGCCGAATCCTGCATCGCCAGGTGCTCGAGAATCCGGTGAGCCACGCTCTTGCGGTACGGCTGCGGCGCGCAGGCTTCCACGAGCTCGGTCACGTGCGCGAAGCGTTCGGGGCTGTACTGGAAGGCGTCGCGCGTCGAGCCCGGTGGATTATGGGACAGCAGCCCGCGCAGCGTCGCTGACGGCTCCGGCGACGACAGGCCGTAGCGTTCGATCGGATCGTCGAGCGCGAGATGCCGCTGCTCGACACACTGCAGCGCGAGCACCGCCGCCAGCGTACCGGTCAGATCGCCGACGACGTACGGCGTGTCAGGGGCGGTGCGCACGTGCGAGTTCAGGTTGGCGTAGCCGAATCCGCGTTCCCACGCGATCTCCCCGTCACGGACGATGGCGCCCGACATGCCGGGGATGCCGGCTTGCGCCCGCAGCGATTCGAGATAACTCTCGAGAACGGGAATCGTGCTGCCGGGCGTGAAGATGGAGGGCTGCTGCTGCTGGGCGCCGAGAAGCGCGCCCGACGCCGCCAGGGCCAGCACCGACACGACGCCGCAACGGGTCAGGCGTCGCATGGTCACTTCACGAACGTGAACTTCGCCGACCCGATGGCATCGTCGGCAGCCCACGGCCACAGAAAGGCGCTGTTGCGCGGGCTCGCGTTGGCGCGCACGCGCACGTAGTACTCGGCGTTGGCCTCGAGCGGGACCCCGCGAAAGAGTGACATCCGGGCGAAGTCGTTGGTCAGCCACCGCCAGGCTTCGTCCTCCTGCATCGTCGTGTCGGACCAGTCGATGCGCCCGTCGATGGCGCGGGTGACGGTGTAGCGCCGCGTCAGGTTGTCGAATTTCACCGTCGCGGCGACCACGTGGGTGTCGATGGTGCGGTCGAACCAGGCGCCCGAGGCGCGCCGGAGGTCGACTTTGTAGACGAATTTGACGAGCAGCCCGCTGTGAATGGCGTCCTTGATCGGGTCGGTCAGCGCCTCATCGAGCTGAAACGAGACGAGTACCTCGCCGTCGCGAGGCAGGGGCGTCACCTGCAGCGTCTGGGCGGCCTGGCTGCCCAGCATGAGGGCGGCAACCAGCACGAAGGCGGCACGAACGGGCATCACCAGGATCTGCCGCTATCATACTCATCCGACGGATCTAAATCCATCGTGTGTCACGGGTTGCGCGCAAGAGCCAGCTGGGCCGCCGGCGCCCGCCGTGGCCCCTCATCCGAAACGGTCGTACGGAACCTCGACGAACGGCGGCAGGCGGGACGCCGCGATGACCTGAAGCAGTCCGCTCCGCTCGTGGAACTCCATGCC
The DNA here is from genome assembly GCA_036496585.1 of Vicinamibacterales bacterium. Classification (NCBI taxonomy): domain Bacteria; kingdom Pseudomonadati; phylum Acidobacteriota; class Vicinamibacteria; order Vicinamibacterales; species Vicinamibacterales bacterium. The sequence goes on along the minus strand of DASXLB010000039.1, from coordinate 133,324 downwards.
GTCGCGGTCGATCACCACGGTATTGGGCGAGATTGGCGCGAGCCGCCGGAATTCGGCGTCGATCAGGCGGAAGCGGCGCACCATGTTCTCCGCCGTTTCGTGCGGCCGGTTGCGGAGCCGGATATGCTTCTCGATCGTGTCGCTGCTCGAAGTCAGCACGATCACGCGGTCGGGGAGCCACGCGTCGCCGATCGCGGCAACCTTGTGCAGCTCCTTGTGCACCGCCCGCGGGTACTCGGCGATGTGCGCTTCCAGCGTGATGCGGGCCCCTTCGAAGAAAATCACCTTGCCGGGCGCGTCGTGGCCCGCGCCATCCCGGTAGTTGGCGTCGTAGACGCGGGCGAAGTACTCGGTCACGCCGACGGCGTTGCGGCCGGCCTCGATATCCTCGAGGACGCGCGGATCCCAGACGCCCTTCTCCCCTTCACCGTAGGAACCGTTGCGGTACAGGTCTCCCAGCTGGCGCACGAGCGTGCTCTTCCCGACACCCGGCCCCCCGACAATCGCGACACGCACCACCTAATATTACCCAAGCTGGGCGCTTACCCCTCGGCGCGGAGCGTCTCGGCGGGATCGACGCGCGCGGCGCGCCGCGAGGGCACATAGGCGGCCAGGGCCGCGGCCGCCGCGACCGTGACCGCGGCGGCGGCAAAGGCGATCGGGTCGAGGATCGACACGGCGCGCAGCTCCACGGCCGATGCCAGTGCCGCGAGCGCCGCGAACGCGAGCGCCAGACCGATCGCGACGCCGGTGCCGGCGGTCCGAGCCGTCTGGCGGAGCATCAATCCGACGACCGCCTTCGCGGTGGCGCCGAGCGCCATGCGGATGCCGATCTCGCGGCGCCGCTGCGCCAGCGTATAGGCGAGTACGCCGTACAGGCCGGACACGCTGAGCAGCAGCGCGATGCCGCCAAGCAGCGCACCCACCCACGACGCGGCGCGGACAGGATAGACCTGCGTGTCGCGCATCTCGTCGAGGCTGATCACCTCGAACGTGTCCGGATCCAAGCGGAGGCGGCGGAACGTCTCGCGCAGCATGTCGGGCCGGAACGCTGCCGGATCGCGCGGCTGGATCAGCAGCGCCGACACGTGCGGGTCGGCGGCCGCGGCCGGCAGATAGATGTGCGCGCGATCCGACCCCTCCATCATGATCCCGCTCACCATGTCGGGCACCACGCCGACGACCGTCACCTGGGCGTAGCCGTCGATACCGTCGGTGCGCGGCGGCGCCGGGCGTTGGATGGCAAGCGCGGCCCCGATCGGATCGTGGCCGGGCCAGAAGGCGCGCGCGGTGCTGTCGCTGACGAGCGCGACCCGCGCCGCCCGCCGGGCCTCGTCGGCGGTGAACGCGCGGCCGCGCAGGATCGGCACGCGGAGCATCGGCAGGAACTCCGGCGACACGAACGTGTACATGGTCGGCGTCAGCGCCGCGGCGCCGCCGGCGCCCATCGGCACGGAGCGGGTCACGAACAAGGGGTTGCCGCTGGTCACCGCGATCGACTCGATCCGCGGGTCGATCGAGAGCGCCTCGGCCACCGGACGAACCAGGCGGTCCTGTTCGCCGCGGACGTTGATCGAATAGACGTCCTTCGTCGAGTAGCCGAGATCGAGCCTGACGAGGGCGGTGAAGTTGCGGGCGAGGACGAGCGCCGTGACGACGAGCATGATCGACAGCGCGACCTGCACGACGACGAGCGCGTGGCGGGCGCGCGACGCCGATGGCCGGCCGGTGAGCTGGCCGCGAAGCGCGTCGGTTAGCGGCCGCCTCGACGCCTGCAGCGCCGGAACCAGTGCGAAGCCGAGCGTCGTCGACAGCGCGCAGCCGAACGCGAAGACGAAGACGCGCCAATCGAGCGGCGTCGGCGCGACGCGCAGCAGCGAGGCGACGAACGGGGGGAGCGTGGAGAACAGGATGACGACCGCGGCGCGGACGAGCCAGGCCGCGAGGACGAGCGCCGCGCCGCCGGCCAGTACCGCGATCAGCAGGCCTTCGGTCAGCAACTGACGCACGATGCGCGCGCGGCTGGCGCCGAGCGACAGCCGCACGGCGATCTCGCGGTGTCGCGACACCGCGCGCGCCAGCATGACGTTCGAGACGTTGACGCACGCGGCAAGCAGCACCAGCAGGAACGCCGCGAAGACCGGCGACAGCAGCGCGACGATCTCGACCGAGAGCGGGTTCGGCGTGCCACTGGGCACCAGCACCGCGCGGACGTCGCGCCCCGGCACGTCCGGCGGGGCCAGCCGTGTGGCGAATTCCTGCAGGCGAAGCGCGGCCTGCACGGGTGAGACGCCGGCACGCAGCCGTACGACGACCGGAGTCGATCCGGCGCCGTCGGGTGCCGCAGGCCGCCAGAGATCGTACGGAAAATCGTCGAGCCCGCCGAACTCGTCCCTGACGACACCCACCACCGTGACCGGCGTGGTGTCGAGGGTGAAGGTGCGCCCGAGCGCCTCGCGGTCGCCGCCAAACAGCCGTTTCGCCGCCTGCTGCCGGATCAGCACCACCGGCTGACCGCGGTCGACGGCGGCGAGCGGACGCCCCGCCGCCAGACGCGGCCGCAGGGTCGGAAAGTAATTGTCCGAGACGGCCGAGACGACGAGCGGCCCGAACTCCGACGAGACGAAGCGCATCTCGTTCGCGATGACCGCGTCGAACAGATCCGTGCGCGCACGCAATTCATCGTAGTCGCGCCATGGAAAGGCGTTGCCGACGGCTCCCGGAGCGCGCCAGGCGAGCCGGTACAGACGGTAGGGATCGGCGACCGCGAACGGCCGCAGTACGTAGGCGTTGAACACGCTGAAGGCGACGGTCAGCAGGCTCAGGCCGACAGCCAGTGTGACGACGGTGGTCATGAGAAACGCGGGGCTGCCGCGCAGCGTGCGCCACGCATACCGCACGTCCTGGCAAAACTGCTCGAGCCCTACCGATCGGCCGCGCTCGTGAAAATCCTCGCGCGCGCGAACGGCGCTGCCGAACGCCCTGTGCGCAGCGGCGGGCGCCTCCGCCGGCCGCATGCCGTCGGCGATCAGCCGATCCGCCTCGAGGTCGAGGTGGGCCTGCACCTCGGCGGCGAAATCGTCGTCGTCGCGGCGTCGGCTCATGCGCCGGGCTCCGGCTCGGGCCCGAGGACGCGCGCCATCGCGGCCGCCAGCCGGCGCCAGCGGCTCGACTGCCGCGCCAGATGCGCTCGTCCGGTCCTGGTCAGCGTGTAGTAGCGGGCGCGCCGGTTGTTGGCGGACGTGCCCCACTCGGCGGCGATGCGCTTCTTCTCTTCCAGGCGCTGCAGCGCCGGATAGAGCGCGCCGTGCTCGACGAGGAGCTCGCCGTCGGAGGTCTGCTGAATCGCGCGGGCGATGCCCTGGCCGTGTTCGGCGCCGAAGAGCAGCGTGCGCAGGATGAGCACGTCGAGCGTGCCCTGCATCAGGACGAGGCGTTCATCGGCTTTGCGGCTACGGGTTGACATCTAACCCAAGCATGCCGATTTTTTGGGTTAGATGTCAACCCAAGCACGAATCACCCTGGCTTCGGCAGGCCCGGCGGCTCGGGCGGCGGTCCTCCCGTGGCTCGCCCTTCGCACGGCTGTGCCGGCACGGCGGTCGGATCCCATTGGTCGGTCCCGCCAAGCACCGCGGCGGGAGTCATCGCGGCAGCCTCCGCGCGAGTCAGCCGTTTCGCCCAGCCGACGCGCGCGTCGTCCCGTCCGCCAGATCCGGTACTGCCGAATTCCGCGTAGCGGACGGTGCGCTCACGCTCCGGGCGATCCCAGTTGTGCCAGCCTTCCGGACGGACGACCTCGGACATCTGCGTGTCGAGAAACGCGACCTGCGCGAAATCGCGCCACGGCCTTCCCAGATAGCTGCGCACGTTGGGACTGTGTCCCGTGATGCGGCCGTTGGCGAACACGAACCCGTGCGGATGTTCGGGAGGCGTCGACGCGGCGGTGACATACCCGTCGCGCCAGCAATGAATGTGCGCTCGCTCGAAATACGCCGTCGCGCCCCCGAAGATGAAGTCGACGTGCCCGGCGATGAAGACGTCTTCGAAGTACTGGCGGCCGCGGTCGATGAAGATCGTGTCCTGCCAGCCGAGAAAGCGGCAGTTGCGGAACGCCACCCGATCGCCGTCGACCCGCAGCGCGAGCGCCTGTCCCACCGGTCCCGCGGCATTCTCGAGGGTCAGCCCCTCGACGATGAAGTCGTCGGCGTCGATGACGACGGTCGGCGTGCGATAGGTGCCGATCGGCTTGCCGTCGAGGCCGACCCGGTTGGCGTGCAGGTCGAAGGTGATGGTCGTGCGGGTGGGATCCTCGCCGACCAGGGTGACGAACCGCTTCTCGCGCTGGACGTAGACCAGCTCGCGATAGGTGCCGGCCCGCACCATGATCGTCCACCGGCGGTCGGCACGCGTGTTCTGCGGCAGCGCGTTGATGGCGTCCTGCACGGTCGTATAGTCGGCGCCGCCGTCGGCGGCGACGAACGCGTTGGCCAGCGGCGACTCGCGGAAGAGGGGCGCCAGCACGGGGATTGTCGCCCGCAACTCGGCGATGACCAGCGGCGCCACGCGCAGGCTGCCGCGCGTGTTCAGGTGCGTGCGGTCGACCGTCCCGTCTTCAGCGCGCGGGCTCATTGCCGTCCATGCCTCGTCGCCGAGCTGTTCGGCCAGCTCGATGCTGCGCTGGTGCAGATCGAGGACCGCCACCCGCTTCGCCGCGGCCACGGCCTTGACGGCCGCCACGTACGGATCGAGGTTCGGGACGATGGCGCCAGCCGGCGTGAACCGCCGTCGGGTCAGCGACGTGATGAGCACCGGCGTGGCGCCGATCGCCCGCGCCTCGTCGACGTATCGCGACAGATTCGCCGAGTAGGTCGTCAGTGGATCCGTTTCCCTGTCGGGTCCCTTGCCGGGTTCGTCGTTGTGCCCGAACTGGATCAGGTAATAGTCGCCGCGTGCCGCCAGCGCGTCGCGCCAGCGTCCCTCGTCGATGAAGCTTTTCGAACTGCGGCCGTTGGCCGCGCTGTTGAGGCACTCGGCGCCCGACCCGAGAAACTGCTTGAACCCGAATCCCCAGCCGCTGCCGTCGGTGACGGTGGAATCGCCGACTAGCACCAGGCGGACGGGCTTCGCCGCCGGATGTTGCGGGGAGGGGCGAGCCTGCGTCTCGCGCGGCCACGCGCCGGCGCGCACCGCATGAACGGCGGAGACGCCAAGCCCGACGGCCAGAAAATCTCTGCGGCGCATCAGAGGAATCGCTGCAGGAACGCCGCGGCTTCGCGGCGGCCTTCGGGGGTCTCCTGGTGGCCGACATCGTAGCGGACGATCTTCCAGCGCTCGGGATATGCCGCCGCGGCGTACACCCTCGTCAGTTCGCGATCGATGATGTCGACGCCTTCGGCCGGCTCGAGCTCGTCGCGCGTGCCGGTCACGCTGAGGTGCGCACGCGGGGCGATGAGGCTGTTGATGCCCGCGGACGTGAAGTGTTTCAACAGCCCTGGTACGTACATGTAGACGCCGTGATGCGACTGGAAGTGCTTCGCCAACAGCGTCTCGTACTCCACCAGACAGCAGATGTCGACCGTCACCTTGATGCGGGTGTCGAGCGCGGCGAGGTACTGCGCCATGGCGCTGCCCATCGACATGCCGAGCGTGCCGAGGCGGGAGGCGTCGACGTCCGGCCGGCTGGTCAGCCAGTCGACGGCCTTGAGGCTGTCGTAGATCATGTGGCCCCACAACACGCGCCCACGCCAGAGCATCTCCTTGAAGGTGTCGAGCTCGGTGGCATGGCTGCGCTCGCCGAACACCCAGTGATCGATGCAGAGCGCGAGGTAGCCGAGATCGGTCAGCTCTTTGGCGTAGGGCACCGGCTGCAGGTACGAACGGCCGTCGACGAACTCGGTTTTTCCGATGGTGTAGCCGCCGCCGTGCGAGTGGTTGAAGAGCACGGCGGGAAGACGCCCGCTGGCGCCGCGAGGCCGCGCCAGATACGCGGGGACCGTTTCGATGCCGTTCAGATCGAGCTCCCAGCGCTCGAGCACATACCCGTCACGCTCGGTCACCGCGGTCTGGCGGCCCGCGACGGCGCGACGGCGATCCGGCAGGTCGCCGAGCAGCCGGTAGAGCTCGTCGCGGCGCGCCGCGCTCGCGTCCGGCGGTGATCCGGACGCCATGATCCGGTCATGCGACGTGGACATGGACGCCGTCGCCACCGCGCCCGCCAGCTTCACCAGATCGCGCCGCGTGAGCGAATCCATGCGACGCATCATACGTCCCGGCGGCGCGCCCGCCCTCCGCGATGGGCACAGACGGGCGCGCGCGATCACCGGGTCGGGCTGTCCAGTCTGGATTCACGTGTTGTTGAAGGCCGCTGCCGGATCCGGTCGGTGAGTACGCTTCTGAACAACGGCCGAGGCGCGCCGTGTGCGATCGCCGTCGCGTCAGCCTAGCGTTCGGCGCGACCCCTCATCGCCGACGCCAGCGCCTTCAGATGCGCGGCGTCGAGGCCCGACGCCGATGCCGCGTCGGCGTCGACCTGCTTCGCCACGCTCTCGAGCTGCTCGAGCGCCGGCTTGCCGGGATTGTCCTTGTCGGCGGCGCCGAGCGCCTTCTTCACCGCCGCGGCGCGCGCCGCGCTGATGCCATTGCTGCGGGTCAGCTGATCGAGGTAGGCGCGCGCCACGGTCACGGTCGGCGGGAACGTCACCTTCGGCTGCGCCTGGGCGTTGAAGTCGTCCAGCCGCACGCTCGACGCGGCGTCGATCTCGTTCTGGCTCAGGGACTCGCTCGGCAGCAGACGGAACACGTCAAGGCCGCGCACGATTTCAGACGCGTAGATCCGACCGTTGTACCAGTAGGTCGACCAGAAGCCGCCGATCACCAGCTTCTGCGCATCGATAGGCCCGCGATCGAAATAGGCGATCTCCACCGGATGCGCCGAGTCGGTGAAATCGAAGACCGACAGCCCGCCCTGGTACCACGCCTGCGTCATGATGTCGCGCCCCGGCACCGGGATGATCGAGCCGTTGTGCGCGACGCAGTTCTCCTGGTCGGTCTGCGGCGCCGGCATCTTGTAGTAACCCTTGAACACCAGCTTCTTGTCGACGATGTCGAAGATGGCGTCGGCGCCCCAGGTGAGCAGATCGGTGGCGCGGCAGCGCGGCGCGGTGCCGCCGCCCCATTCGTCGGTGAACACGACCTTGGTGCCGTCGTTGTTGAACGTCGCCGAGTGCCAGTAGGCGAAATTCTTGTCGGTCACCGCGTCGAGACGCACCGGGTGTACGGGATCCGAGATGTCGAGCAGGATGCCGTTGCCCGAGCAGGCGCCGGCGGCGAGGCCGGCCGCGGCCATCACCGTGATGTCGTGGCACTGGTTGGTCTGACTCGACGTCTGCGTGCCGGGGCCGAAGTTGCCGCGCTCGTGCAGGCCCGAGATCGCGCCCGTCTTCTCGTCGGCGAAGATGCGCGGACGGTTGACCACCTTCGCCTTGTCGGGCGAGGCCAGGGGCACCTGGATGACGTCGATGCTGAAGAGCGCGGTGTTCGCGTCCTTGTCTGGCGCCTCGCCGGAGCAGCCGGCGAGCTCGTCGGCCGCGCGCACCGAGCTGGTGCCGGAGCCATAGACGTAGATGTTGGCCTTGTCCTTCGGATCGACGACGAGCGTGTGGGTGTGCGAGCCGCGGCACGTCTGCACCGCCGCGACCTGCTTCGGCTTGTCGATGTCGGTGATGTCGAAGATGCGCACGCCGCGGAAGCGCTCGGCGCTGACCGCGTCGCTCACCCCCTGGGTGCCGCAGTCGACGCGCCCGCGCGTCTGCTCGACCGACATGAACAGCAGGTTGCCGTAGACCGACATGTCGCCCTGGCCGCCCGGGCAGACGATCGAGGCGAGCACGCGCGGCTTCTTGGGCGTCTCGATGTCGTAGATGTTGAAGCCGTTGAAATTGCCGAGGAAGAGATCGGCGCGGCGGAAAGCCAGATCGGAGTTGGCAAAGTCGAGCGAGCTGGCGATGCTGGCGCCGCGAGCCGCGGCGGCGCCGTTGGCGGCCGGTGCGCCTCCGGCCGGCGGGACGGTTGACGCGCCCGCAGGAGCGGCGCCCCCGTCGTTGGGCTGAAACGCCGGCGGTTTGCCCATCGACGACACGAGCTCGATGTTCTTCGCCGCGACGCCGGCGTCGGTCAAGCCGGCCTTCAGACCGACCCGCGGGTCGTTCGACTGCCGCGGCGCCGTCTGCACGACCTCCGGCTGCTGCGGCGGCTGCGTCGGGGCCGGTGCCTGCTGCGCCTGCTGTGCTCCAAAGGCCAGGCTTGCGGCGAGCGCCGCTCCCATCAGTCTCATTTCATCCGCTCCTTCAGCATGTCGCTCATGCGGTCGATTTCCATCTTCTGATCCGACTCGACGTCTGACGCGAAGGCAAAGATGTCCGACTGCTGCCCGGCACCTGGTGTGGCGAACAGGTCCTTCACCATGGTCAGCGCCCCCTCGTGGTGCTTGATCATGCCCTCGAGGAACAGCCGATCGAATTCGGGTCCCTTCGCCGCGGACAGCCGCGCCATCTCTTCCGGCGTCAGCATCCCGGGCATCATGACGGCGTGATCCATGCCTTCCATGCCGGCCATGCCGCGATGGGCGCGCGGATCCGGAGCGTCCTGGCCGCGGGCCTGCAGCCAGCGCTGCATCATCTTGATCTCGTCGGTCTGCGAGACGTGGATGCGGAGCCCGAGCTTCTTCATGTCGGGGTCGTTCGAGCGGGCGTCGATCAACTCGGTCATGTCGAGCGCCTGCGCGTGATGGTGAATCATCCCCTGCATGAAGGTGATGTCCGCCGTGGTCGCCTGCGGCACCTGCTTCGCGGCGTCCGCCGACACGACGCTGGTCGCCTGTCCTGGCGCGCCCGGCCGTACGACGGGCGGCCCCTGCGTGACGCCCGAGCTTCCGCAGGCGGACAGGACGGCGGTCAGCGGCACGAGGATCAGTGCGAGGGACTTCATGATCTCCGCTTTCGGGGGATCCTACCGTACGCGGTGTACCACCGCCGCCAATGCTTCGGGGGCGTCACGCCGCCGGAACCCAATCGCCAGCCTGCCCCGTCACGCCTCCGTCAGCAGGAGGTCGCAGGATAGTTCCAGTGCGAAGCGGCCGCGGCCATGATCGGTCTCGCGGCACGCTACGCGAAGACGGTGAAGCCGCCGTCCACCCTCAACACCTGGCCGTGGATGAACTTCGCCGCGGGCGTGCAGAGAAACGCCACCGCGTTGGCCTGGTCGCGCGGCGTGCCGTAGCGCGCCAGCGTCCCGTCCTCGACGAGCTGCGCCGGATCGAGCACGCGCGTGCGCTTGAAGCGCGCCGTCGCCGTCGCGCCCGGACTAACGCAGTTGATGCGGACGTTGTGCTCCCTCGTCTCGACGGCCAGACAGCGCGTGTAGTGGACGATCGCCGCCTTGATCGTCGAGTAGACGACTTCCGGCGACAGCCCGATGTGCGCCGCCGCCGACGCGATGTTGACGACCGAACCGGCGCGGCGGGCCAGCATGCCGGGGACGACCGCACGGCACATGAGCATCGTGCCGACCAGGTTGCGATCGATCAGCGCGCGCACGTCTTCCATCTTGATCTCGAGCGCGTTGTTCGGCTTCGGCTTGCCGCCCGCCGCGGCGATGTCGCCGCCGGCGGTGTTGACCAGGATCGAGATCGGACCGAGCGCCCGCTCGATTTCCCGCGCCATCGCGGCGGTGCGCTGCTCGTCCGCGATGTCGCCGGTGACGAGGCAGGTCGGGCCTCCAATCGCCGCGACGTCGGCGTAGGACGCGGCGAGGTCGGTGAACTCTCCGAACTCTGCCGGCGCCTGCTCGTCACGATCGTGGACGGCGACGCTGGCACCAAGTTCCGCGAGCCGCCGCGCGATGGCGTGCCCGAGGCCGCGTCCCGATCCGGTGACCAGCGCCACCTGACCCGCCAACGAGAATTCCGGATCGGTCGTCGTCACGGTTGCTCCCACGCAAATGCCGTCATGCGCTGCACACTCCGGCGGACCTGATTCAGTTCATAGGCCACGATCTCTTCCGGCGAGGCGTGGCGCTCCCAAGGCGTCGTAGACGGATCACCTTCCGGGAGGCGGCCCTGGCGCAGACGGCCGATCGCCGCCGCCAGCTCCGCCGCGGCGCGCCGCGGATAGCCGTTCCACCAGTCCGGCGTGAACAGCCGGATGTGCCGCGCCTCGAGCGCCCCCGGCTCGATCGACGCCGTCAGCACAGGCTGCGCGGCTTGCAACACCCCGCGCAGCTCGGCGAAGGGGACGGCGCCCTCGCCAATAGCACAGCGGATCAGGCGATAGCCTTCATCGGTGAACTGGGCGACGTAGTCTTTGAGGTGAACGTGGCGGATGCGGTGGGCGGCACGGCGCGCGAACGCAACCGGATCCTCGCCGACCGCGAACGGGTTCCCGGTGTCGAAGACGATGCCGACGTTCGGTCCGGCCGACTCCGCCATCTCGACGAGTTCTTCGCTGCCGAAGTCCTGGTGGTCCTCGATCGCGATCGTGACACCGGCGTCGGCGGCGCGCGGCGCCTCGCGCCCGAGCGTTTCGCGCGCGTGCGCCACGAGCACGTGCCACCGCGATCCCCATCGGTCGCGCGATCCCTCGAGCACCGGCGTCAGCCCCAATCGGATCAGGCTGCTGCCGACCGCGCGGGCGTGCGCGATCGCCGTTTCGAGCGTTTCACCCGGCTCGTGCGTCAAGCCGGTGCTCAATACCGCCGTTGCGCCGAGCGCGGTGCAGGCGTCCCGGACGCGCGCGCGTGCCGCCGGCGCGCCGTCGAGCCACGGCGCGTGCACTTCGACACACGCGGCCTGCGTCTCGCGCGCCAGAGCGAGGAAGCCCTCGAGCCCGACCGGCGACGGGTTGGCCCGCGGCGTGCCGGCGCCCTGCAGACCGACGGCGTAGGCCAGTCCATAGGGATTGAGGCCAATACGAAGCATGTGCGACCTCATGTTATCGCGCCCGTTCTTCGGTCGGCGGCTGGGCCATGGTGCGGGCTTGCCGTGAAGGTCAGAGGCTATCTCATAAATGTCGGTTGCAATCGCCGGCGAGCGAGCGCAGCAAGTGAGCCACGCGACCGGCGCGCGCCGGCGCAGCGGCGCGCGAGGAAGCGTGTGCGGGAGTCCGAGGGGCGAAGCCCCTTGGATGAGACTAGATGCGCACGGCCTTGTAGCCGCCGCGCGAGCGGTAGTGAATCCACAGCCCCACGAAGATGACGCCGAGCATCGCCGGCGCCAGCGCCATCATCTGCAGCGCCGCGCCGGCACCGAGCTTGTCGATGCGCGCCCCCATCAGCGGCAGCGCGACGGCGGTGGCGAGCATGCCGAAGCCGCCCATGACTGACATCAGCAGCGCGCCGCCCTTCGGCAGCTGCTCCGAGGCGAGCCCCAGCATCGTCGGCACGAAGAAGGTCTTGCCGACGCCGAACACGGTGGCGGCGGTGAAAGCGACGATCGCCCCGTCCCCCGGGTGCAGGCTCCCCAGCCAATAGAGGCCGATGCAGGTGCCGACCGCGCAGAAGATGGTCGTGACGATGGGGTTGCGCTGCGACCAGTCGCCGCCGAACGTGCGCAGCAGGAACATCAGGCCTGCGGTGTAGACGAGAAACAACACCCCCTGCAGCTGCGGGATGAGATCGCCCATCACTTTCGGGAACCACTGATCGGGGCCGAGCTCGGCCGCCGAGCCGAGGCCGTTGCAGATGCAGAACAGCAGGAACAGCGGCCGCAGCGCTTCGCGCCACATCTCACCCGTCGTGACCTTCGACTGCACGCGCTCGGTCGCCGGGTAGCGCTGGGTCAGCGCCATCACCAGATAGAGCGCCGCCGGCACCATGATCAACGAGAGCTCGAGCTGCCAGCTCGCGTGCAGCAGCTTCGTCATGACGACGGCCGCCAGCCCGCCGATGATCTGGCCGCCCGGCCACCAGGCATGCAGCATGATCAGGCGCCGCGTTTTCTCTTCGGGGTAGACCGTCACCGTGAGCGGGTTGATGACGCCTTCGACGAGCCCCTGCGAGAGTCCCATGACGAGGAACGCGACGTAGAGCAGAATCGTGCCGGCGTTGTCGAAGATCGACGCCACCGGCCCGGTCGGACGCGGCGCGACGAGCACCAGCAGCACCGCGACGATGTAGCCGGCGCCCGACAGCACGTGCAGGCGCTTCATGCCGAGCACGTCGATCACCGCGCCGCTGGCCACGGCGCCGACCGCGAACGCCCAGAACGCCGGGCTGAAGACGAACCCGAGCTGTTCGTTGGTGATGTGAAAGGCGCCGCTCATCGCGTTGGCGACGTCGCCGCGCAGGGCGAACGACATCGAGGTGGTGACGAGCGAGACCGCGCTGACGGTGAAAAGCGCCCGTTTGTTCATAGAATGTGGCGATGCGCCTGGGCCTCGACATGTTCAGCCTGCGTTCGCAGGGATGGAGTCCCTTCGAGCAGCTCGACTTCGCCGCCCGTTTCGGCGCCGGCGTCGCGCACTACAGCGAGATCAGGCTGCTCGGCGGCCTCGCGCCCGATCATATACGGCGCGTCCGGGCGCACGCCGACGCGCTCGGCATCGAGCTCGAGCTGGGCATGCTGTCGATCTGCCCGAGCGCCGGCATCTTCGACGCGTCGAAGGGGGCCGCCGCGGAACAGATCGCCGCGATGCTGCCCGCCGCACAAATGCTCGGCTCGCCGTTCGTGCGCTGCGTGGTCGGGCGGATGGAGGATCGCCGGCTGCCCGGCGGCATCGAGAAGCGGATCGACGACGCAATCGGCGTGCTGCGATCGGTGCGCTCGAGAGTGGTCGACGCCGGCCTGAAGCTGGCGATCGAGAACCACGCCGGTGATCTGCAGGCCCGCGAGCTGAAGGCGCTCGTCGAGCAGGCGGGTCCCGACTTCGTCGGCGTCTGCGTCGACGCCGGCAACCCGCTCTGGGCGATCGAGGATCCGCACCTGACGCTCGAAACGCTGGCGCCCTACGTGCTCACCAGCCACGTGCGCGACAGCCGCGTATGGCGCGTGCGCGACGGGACCGCTGTCGCCTGGACGCGGATGGGCGAAGGCAACATCGACATCGCGGGCTGGATTCGCGCGTTCGTCGAACGCTGCCCTGGCCGCGCGCTCTCGCTCGAGATCATCGTCATCCCGGCGCCGACCGTGCACCGCCATCGCGAGGCCGGCTTCTGGGACGCCTATCGCGCCATGCCGGCGTGGGAATTCGATCGATTCGAAGCGCTGGCCGACGGCGGCAGGCCGTACGTGGTTGAGGGGGCGGAGGACCCCGTCGCGCGCGAGCGCGAGGACGTGGAGACGAGCCTGCACTGGACGAAGCGCTTCCTGGACCAAGAGGGGCTCACGTGAGCCGCGGCGGCTGCATGAACAGGCCACCGTCGACGCTGATCGTCTGCCCGGTGATGAAGCGGGCGGCATCGGTGGCCAGGAACACCACCGCTGCGGCGACATCTTCCGGCAGGCCGACCCGGCCCATCGGCGTAATCCGCGCGAACTGCCCGGCGTAGTCCGATAGCTCGCGGCTGGTGCGCTCGACGAGGATCGCACCGGGGGCAACGCAGTTGACGCGAATCTGCTGCGGCGCGAGTGACAGCGCCGCGACCTTCGTCAGCATCTCGACGCCGCCTTTACTCGCCGTGTAGGCGACGAGCGTCGGAAAGGGGACGTAGTTGCATCCCGACCCGATGTTGACGATCGACCCGCCGGACTTGGTCATGTGACGCGCGGCGGCCTGCGTGCAGAGAAAGGTGCCTTTCAGGTTCGTGTCGATCACGCGGTCCCAGTCGGATTCCGTCACGTCGAGGAACGCCCCGTCGGTCTGCACCGCGGCGTTGTTGACGAGCACGTCGAGCCGACCGAACGCGTCGACCGCGGCGGCGAACATCGCCCGGACCTCGATCGCGCTGCGCACATCGGCTTCGAGCGCCATCGCGGCGACCCCGAGCTCGCGCAGCTCGCGCACGGCCTCGTCGGCCTGTTCGCGGCCGCCGATGTAGTTGACCGCGACACGGCACCCCTCACGCGCCAGGCATTGCCCAATCGTCCGTCCGATGCCCGTCGCCCCGCCGGTGACGAGCGCGGCGCGTCCCTCCAGTGATGGTCCCATCTGCATGCCGGGGACATTTTAGGAAGTTTTTAGGATTCGCGGCAGGTTCTCTAGGAACGACGGCGCCGTCCAGACCGGCCCTGAGAAACATGACAACCGTGACGCGCAGACAGACGCCGACGACCGTGGTTGCGAAGTGGATCGAGAAACGATAGATTCGACCAGCGTTTCAGGACGCAGCCTGTCCGCGGAAAGGGCCGAGCCCACCTGAGCCGTTCGCCGCACCACTGATCTCGATCTTCTTTCAGCCTGACGTGCGGACGCGGGCGCTCTCGAAAGGAGATCCCATGTCCGACACGCCGCTCGACCTCCCGCCGCGTCCGTCGCTGCAGCAGCTCCGCAAACAGGCCAAGGAACGGCTCGACGCGATGCCTGAGGCCAGGCTCGCCGACGCGCAGCTCGCGCTGGCGCGCGACTACGGCTTCGAGAGCTGGCCAAAGCTGGCACGGCATGTCGAGGCGGTCAGGCGACCCGAGGTCGCACAGCACGAGCGGATTGCGCGCGACATGGTCGCGGCGTTCCACCGCCGCGACGAGGAGGCCGTCGCGCGGCTCAACGATCTCTTTCACAGCATGCTCTCGGTCGATCGCATTCGCGACTTCATCGGCGCACAGCTCGTCGATCTGCCCGCCGCCGCCGAGCGCCTGGCGCGCTTCGAGGCGCGCGACGCGCGACTGCTCGTCGCCCGCCTGTACGGATTCGAGGACTGGGACGCGCTCATCATGGCCAGCACCGGCGCCAACGCCGGCGGCCGCGCCGACGCGCCCGGACTCAGCACGACAGCTCCCTTTCACCGCATCGACGCCGAGGGGCGCTCCCTGTCGATTCAGCAGCCGATGTCGCGGCGCGACTGGGACACGATCATCGGCATCATGCGCGACCGCGGGATCGTCGAGCTCGAAGCGCAGAACATGCTGGACGACGAGGCGATGGCAGTCCTCGCGGCCGCTGCGCCGCACGTCCGCATACTCAAGCTGCACGGGTCCGACCGCGTCACCGACGTGGGGCTGAAGCACCTCGCGGCGTTTCGCGATCTCGAAAGGATCGAGCTCGGCGGCTGGCACAGCGCGATGACCGACACGGGCTTCGCGGCGCTGCGGGGATTGCCCCGCCTGCGGTCGGTCGGCGCCTGGTGGTCGCGGCGGATCACCGACGCCGGCGCCAGGCAGACCCTCGCCGACTGTCACGCTCTGGAGGATGGGAATTTCGGCGGCACTCCGCTTGGCGACGGCCTGATCGAGGCACTTGCCGGCAAGCCGGGCGTGTGGCGCGTCTTCTGCGGCGATGGCGTGACCGACGCAGGACTGGCGCGGCTGCGCGACATTCCCCGCCTGCAGCATTGGAGCGGCGGCGAACGGCGGTACTCGCTGCTCGAGTTCGATGCCGGCCCGACCTACGTCGCCGTGAAAGGCCCGTTCACCGCCGCCGGGCTCCAGTCGCTCGCGGGCCTCGACGGGCTCTTCGCCTTGAACGTGCACTGGACGTCTTCTGAGACGACGAGCCGCGATCTTGGCCGGCTGGCGTCGCTGACCAATCTCGGGTTCCTCGCCATCGACGGCGATTTGTGTGACGACGAAGCGATGCGGCAGATCGGCCAGCTGCCGGCGTTACGCATGCTGCTGGCGCAGCAGCCGGTCGCCGGCGACGACGGGTTCGCCGGCCTGAGCGCGTCGAAGAGCCTGGAGTATCTGTGGGGACGGCAATGCCCGGGGCTGACCGGGCGCGGCTTCACCGCGATGGCGTCGATGCCATCGCTCACAGGTCTCGCCGTCAGCTGCAAGAACGTCGATGACGACGCGCTCACGATGCTGCCGCGCTTTCCGTCACTGCGCGCGCTGATGCCGATGGATGTCGGCGACGAGGGTTTTCGTCACGTCGGCCGCTGCGAGCACCTCGCGCAGCTGTGGTGCATGTATTGTCGCGACACCGGCGACGCCGCGACGGAACACGTCGCGAATCTGCGGCTGAAGATCTACTACGCAGGGTCGACGCAGATCACCGATCGAAGCCTGCTGCTCCTGTCGCGCATGCTCACGCTGGAGCGGATCCATCTCCATCACTGCCAAAAGCTGACCAACGCCGGCGTCCAGGCCCTGGTGCGGCATCCGACGCTGCACGAACTGTCGATCGAGGGCTGCCGCAACGTGACGCGCGCCGGCGTGGCGAATGCGGCGCCACACCTTCGCGTAAGCTACTCCGCGCGATGAGCCCCTTTCCCGAGTGGCTGGCGCCGATGGCGGCGACGCTCACCGAGCAGCGCTTCGCCGGGCCGGAGTGGCTGTTCGAGCGCAAGTACGACGGCATCCGGCTGCTCGCTTTCAAGCACGGGGAGGACGTACGGCTCTATTCGCGCAACCGTCTGCCGCAGAACATCCCGGCGCTCGCCGCCAATATCGCCGCCCTGCCGGTTGACGATCTGATCCTCGACGGCGAGATCACCTGGGATCGCGAGAGCGGTTACCACGTGTTCGACGTCCTCTGGCACGGCGGCCGGCTCGTCACGTCGCTGCCGCTCGTCGAGCGCCGGGCGCTCCTCGCCGCGCTGCCGCTGACACCGCCGCTCCACCGCGTCGCCTCACTCGACGGCCCGGCGCCCTGGGAACGCGCCTGCGCCGAAGGCTGGGAAGGGGTCATCGCCAAGCGCCGCGATTCGGTCTACGAACACCGCCGCTCGAAGCAGTGGCTGAAGATGAAGTGCGAGGCGACTGCCGAGCTGGTGGTCGGCGGGTTCACCGATCCCCAGGGGGCGCGGGTCGGCCTCGGAGCGCTACTGGTCGGACTGTTCGAATCCGACGACTTCGTCTTCGCCGGCAAAGTCGGCACCGGCTTCGACACGACGCTGCTGCTCGATCTGCGCCGGCGTTTCGAGGCGCTCGAGATTCCCAAGACGCCGTTCACCAAAGCGAAGGGACTGCCGCGGCTTCGCACCCACTGGGTGCGGCCCGAGATCCGCGTCAAGGTAGCGTTCATCGAATGGACCGTGCATCGCAAGCTGCGCCACTCGCGGCTGCTCGAGGTGCTCACGTGATCACGCATCCCGAGAAAGTGCTCTTCCCCGAGGACGGCATCACCAAGGGAGAGGTCGCGGCCTATTACGAGGCGATCGCGCCGGTGCTCCTGCCGCACATCAGGAACAGGCCGGTGACGCTGGAACGCTACCCGGCCGGCATCGACAAGAAGGGCTTCTGGCAGAAGGACGTCTCGAAGGGCTTTCCCGCCTGGCTCGAACGCGTCGAGGTCCCGAAGAAAGGCGGCGTCGTCCACCACGCGCTCGTCACCGACGTGCGCTCGCTCATGTGGGTGGTCAACCAGAATACGATCACCCCGCACGTCTGGACGTCGCGGGTGCCGGATCTCGATCACGCCGACATCCTCGTCTTCGATCTCGATCCGCCGGACGACCGCAAGCCGGACCTGCTGCGCGCCGCCGCCGTCGGCCTCCGCGATCTGCTCGAGGAGCTCGGGCTCCCCAGCTGGATCAAGACGACCGGCTCGAAAGGCTTCCACATCTGCGTGCCGCTCGACGCCAAGACCGACAAGGGCAAAGCGGCGGGCTTCGCCCACGCGGTCGGCCGACTGCTGGTGTCGCGGCATCCCAGGGAGCTGACGCTCGAGTTCTACAAGGACGATCGCGCCGGACGGATCCTCGTCGACACGGGGCGCAACGACTACAGCGCCACCTTCGCCGCCGCCTACGCGGTGCGGCCGAAGAACGGCGCGCCGGTCTCGGCCCCCTGCACGTGGGAGGAGGCGATCTCCGGCGAAGTCGGCCCGCAATCATTCACCCTGGGCAACGTGCCCGCCCGGGTCGAGCGCATCGGCGATGTGTGGGCCGACATGCGGCGGCGCCGTCGATCGCTGCGGCCGGCGATCGAGAAACTTCGAAAGCTGACCACCGAGAACCACGGATAGACGCGCCCACGCTCGGCGCTCTTCGGGATGATCCCGATTTCCCCGGCCTCGTTCAACCGCCGGAGCACGGTGTGGATCATCGCCAGCTCGTTGGAATACGACGACAGATCGACGGCGATCGCACGCCTCAGGGAAGCAGCCCTGGCTGCGACGGCGGGTACGCGATCGTACCGTCGCGCTCGACAACCGCGCCGGGAGTCAGGATGGCGTCCTGCCGCTTGCCCGGCGCGAGCAGATGGATCACCATCCAGCCGCGCGCCAGCATGTAGTCCGCGATCAACCGCCGGTGGCACTGCCACCAGACGGCTTCCGCGCACATGAACGCCGTCGGCCGCTCGCGCGCCAACGCTTCGAGCGCGTCGAGCGCCTCGGCGAACGCCGGCGTCTCCGCGTAGTCGGCGTAGTTGCGGAACGCCTCGACCTTCCACAGCCCGTTGCGCGACGCGCCGCTCTTCTTCGCGGTGCGCCGCCCACCGAGCGCCGGCAGCTGGTGGTAGTCGATCCCGGCGTCTTCGAGCGCGGCGGCCAGCGCGCTGCTGTTGAACTGCGGATGCCGCTTCGACGCCGGAAACGCACGCACGTCGGCGATGCGGGTCACGCCGGCCTGCCGCAGGATGGCGGCGAACGCATCAATGGACCGCGTCGAGTGTCCGACGGTAAAGACGCTGGGGGTCACCTCAATCGGCGCGCAGAGCCTGGACGACGTCGATACGCGACGCGCGGGCGGCGGGCATCAGCGAGGCGAGGACGGCTGCCGCGACCAGCAGGCCTGCGGCGCCGCCGATGGCCGCGGCGCCGGGCAAATGCATCTCCTGCACCGACGCGCGGACGACCATCGCCAGCAGATAGCCGCCGGCGGCGCCGGCGGCGATGCCGATGGCCGCGATCACTGCGCCTTCGCCGAGCACACGGCCGAGCAACTCGCGCGGCGTCGACCCGATCGCCAGGCGGACGCCAAACTCGCGCGTCCGCGCCGACACCGAGAACGCCAGCACCCCCGCCACGCCGACGATCGCGATCACCAGCGCCACGCCGGCGAACCCGCCGAACACCAGCGCGTTCAGCCGGTCCGGCGCCAGCACTTCAGCGCGGACGTCGTCGAGCGTCGCGGCGCGCTCCACCGGCTGATCGGCGGACAGGTCGCGGATGATGCGCGTGATCGGCGGCACCAGCGCGTAGGGGTCCGTGCGCGCGTGCACGAAGAGGCGGCCGCCGCCGATCTCCTGCTCGAAGGGATGGTAGACGCTCATCGCCGGCCCCGGCACGACGTTCTCGTCGTCGATGTCGCCGGCGATGCCGATGATGCGCCGGGGCTCGGTGCTGATCGGGATGAATTTCATCACCGGATCCGTCCACACGAAATAGCGGTTCAGCGCGTCCTGATTCGGGAACATCCGCTGCGCCACGCTCTGGCTGACGATGACGACGTGCTCGCTGTCGGCGCGATCGGCGTCGGAGAAATCACGGCCGGCGATGATCGGCACGCCGAGCGACGCGAAGAATCCCGGCGACACGGTGCGGAACCGCGCGCGTGGATCCTCCTCGCCATTCTCCTTGGCATAGCCCTGCACCGAGAACTGGAACCCGGGACCGAACGCGCCGGCGTCGCGCCACGGCACGATCGTTCCGACGGCGACCCGCTCGACGCCAGGCAGCTCGCCGATGCGGCGCAGCGCGTCTTTGTAGAGGCGCGCGACGTCCTTCGGCGACCGTTCGTACGACACGACCGGCACGTTCAGCGCCAGCACCTGGTGCATGTCGCCGAATCCCGTCGGCGTCCGCTCGAGGCGCATCAGCGTCGTGAGCAGCATGCCGGCTCCCGCCAGCAGCACGAACGACGCCGCGATCTGGGTCACGGCGAACGCCCGCAGGCGCCGGTTCGCGCCCGACGTGACGCGCGTGCCGCCGGCGGCGAGCGAAAAGCCGTTCGCCGAGTCCGATTCCGGCAGCCGCGGCACGAACGCCAGCAGCACCGCCGCGGCGACCGCGAGCCCGGCGCCCACCCACAGCAGACTCGCGTCGACGGTCAGGTCGAGCGCCCGTACCGAGAAGCGGGCAGCGTAGCGCGCCAGGACCGAGACCATCGGACGCGCCAGCAGCACGCCGAGCACGGCTCCAGCGCCGCACAGGAGGAGGCTTTCGGCGAGCAGCGTGCGCCGCAGCGCCCAGCGACCCGCGCCGAGCGCGGCGCGCACCGCCAGTTCCCCCTGGCGCCGCACCGAACGCGCCAGAATCAGGTTCGCGACGTTCGAGCAGGCGATGATGAAGACCAGGCCCGACGCGGCGAGCAGCACGAGCAGCACCGTCCGCGCCTGCGACGTGATCTGATCGCGCAGCTGGACGACGGTGAGCTGCGTATCCCCCTTCTTGTCGTACGACTCGGGGTGATCGCGCATCATGCCGGCGTGGATGGCCCGCAGCTCGGCGGCCGCCTGGCCGAGCGTCGTGTTCGGCGCCAGTCGTCCGAAGAGCTCCGTCATGCGGTGGACGCGCCCTTCGACCATCGTCGCCGACAGATGGTGCGGACTGGTGACGACGTTGGCGATGATCTCCGTCTCCGACGGATAGGGAACGGACGGCTCGAGCACGCCGACGATCGTCGCCGAGCGGTCGCCGAGCCTGATGGTCTTGCCGATCACCGTCGGATCGCTGCCGAGCGTCGTCGTCCAGAAGCGGTAGGTGAGCACGGCCGCGCCGGCCGCCTTCGGACCGTCGTCGGTGGCGTCGAGCAGCCGACCTCGGACGGCTCGCAGACCCATCACGTCGAAGTAGGAGCCGCCGACGACGCCGGCGCGAACGACCCGAGGTTCGCCGAGGCCGACCATGGTGAACGAAATCGTCGAGAAGTCGCCGAACGCGCTGATCGTCGTCGCCCGCGTCTTGAAGTCGCGGATCTCGGGCACCGAGAAATTGGCGTTCTCGACGCCGGCGCCGCGGGCGCTCTGGCGAATATAGATGAGACGGTCCTCGTCGCGGTTGGCCAGCGGGCGCAGGAGCACGCCGCGGACGACGCTGAAGATGGCGGCGTTGGCGCCGATCCCGAGCGCCAGGGTCACGACGACCGTCAGGGAGAGCCCCCTGGCACGCAGGAGCGATCGAAAGGCGAAACGGAGGTCGGTCACGATACCCATATCTATACCTCTTACGCGCCGGCCGGCGAACCTTTTAACCGTGCGTACCCTCTTGTCGATCCGGCGGGCCGGCAATCGACAACCTCATGAAGGAGGTCGCGTCGCGCCGGGTACAATCGACTGCCGTGGCGGCGATCGATCCCATCAACGAGACGGTCAAAGCGGTATACGTCGCGGAATCGCGGCGCGTGCTGGCGACGTTGATCCGGCTGCTCGGCGACTTCGAGGCGGCGGAAGAGGCGCTTCACGACGCGTTCCGGGCGGCGCTCGAACAGTGGCCGCGCGACGGCGTCCCGGCGAATCCGCGCGCCTGGCTGGTCTCGGCGGGACGGTTCAAGGCCATCGACGCGATGCGGCGCCGCGCCCGCTTCGACCAGCTTGACGAGCAGCAGGCGACCGAGCGGCTGCCAGTCCAGGATGTCGCAGCGTGGGCCGACGAGGAGAGCGTGGAAGACGATCGGCTGCGGCTGATTTTTACCTGCTGCCATCCGGCGCTCGCGCCCGACGCGCAGATCGCGTTGACGCTGCGCGAGGTCTGCGGACTGACCACAGAAGAAATCGCGCAGGCGTTTCTGACGCCGCCGCCCACCCTGGCGCAGCGGATCGTCCGCGCCAAGGCGAAGATCCGAAGCGCCCGGATTCCGTACCGGGTACCGGACGCGCCGGAGCTGCCGCAGCGGCTCGGCGCCGTGCTGCGGGTGATCTACCTCGTGTTCAACGAGGGATACGCCGCCTCGTCGGGCCGCTCGTTGACGAGGCACGACCTGTCGTCGGAGGCGATTCGGCTGGGGCGGCTGCTCGTCGAGATGCTTCCCGAAGCCGAGGCGCGCGGCCTGCTGGCGCTGATGCTGCTCCATGAATCGCGGCGCGCCGCCCGCTCGACCGCCGAGGGGGAGGTCATCCTGCTCGACGATCAGGACCGCAGCCTCTGGGATCGCGCCTCGATCGAGGAGGGGCTTCAGCTCGTGCGGGAGTCGCTGCGCGCCAGGCCGGTCGGGCCGTATGCCGTTCAGGCCGCGATTGCCGCCGTCCACGCGACGGCGCCGCGCGCCGCCGACACGGACTGGAACGAGATTGTCGGGCTCTACGACGTGCTCGGGCGCCTGGAGCCGTCCCCGGTCATTGAGCTGAATCGCGCTGTCGCGGTGGCTATGCGCGACGGCCCGGCGGCCGGCGTCGCGCTGATCGAGGCGATTCTCGCGCGCGGCCAGCTCGCCGACTACCGCCCCGCGCACGCCGCGCGCGCCGAGCTGTGCCGGCGGCTCGGCGCGAAAGCCGCCGCCCGCACCTCCTACGAGCGTGCCCTGGCGCTGACGAAACAGGAACCGGAGCGGCGTTATCTCGAGCGGAGGCTCGCCGAACTATGAAGTATCTGTGTCTGGTGTATCTCGGCAAGGACAAGTGGAGCGCGGTGCCGGATCGCGAGTGCAAGAATTGCGGCGACGGACTGCGCCTGAGCGGCAAGCTGCTCGCCGCCGAGCCGCTCGAGCCCATCGAAACGGCGACCTCCGTGCGCGTCCGCAATGGCCAGATCGCGATCACCGACGGGCCGTTCGCCGAGACGAAGGAGCACCTCGCCGGCTTCTATCTCGTCGATGCCGCCGACCTCGACGAAGCGATCCAGATCGCCTCGAAGATCCCGCCGGCGCGCGAAGGGACGATAGAAGTCCGCCCGGTGCGCGAACTGCAGCCCTAGACTTACGTTCCTGCACGCCGCCGGATCGCCCTGCGTCGCGCCCACGAGGAGCCGGTGCGCCACCTGTCGCGTATCGAGTCCGGGGATAGAATCGGGACATGACCCGCCGCCTCGCCGGTCCGCTCGCAGGGCTCCTCGGCCTGTGCTGTCTGTGGTCCACGCCGTCCGCGGCCACCCAGTCCGCGGCGCCGCAGCAGCCCTCCACGTTTCGGGGAAGCAGCGAGCTGGTGCGCGTCTTCGCGACGGTCCTCGACAAGGACGGCCGCCTCGTCACGACGCTGACCAAGGATCAGTTCGAACTCCGTGACGACGGCAAGCCGCAGCCACTGACGCTCTTCGACAACACACCCCAGCCGATCAAGCTGATCGAGATGCTCGACGTGTCGGGCAGCATGGAAGGCAACCTGCCGATCCTGCGTGAGGCGTCGGACGCGCTCTTCACGCGGCTGCGTCCAGACGACCTCGTCCGCGTCGGCGCCTTCGGTCACGAAGTGAAGATCAGCGAGCCTTTCACCAACGACATCCGCGATCTGCGGGCGTTCGTGCCACGTTACATCGCCCCCGATGCGCCGACGCCGCTGTGGCACGCGCTCGAGGAGGCGATCGCCGGCTTCGGCAAGGAGCAGGACGAGCGCCGCGCGATCCTGGTGATGACCGACGGCAAGGACACCGGCGCGATCGGCATCGGCGGATTCGGCCGCCACGTGCCCAGCCAGGGCGGCGTCATCGATCGCGCGCGCGACGCCGACACCATGATCTACGCCGTCGGCATGCGCAGCCGGCAGCGGCCGCACGGGCAGACCGACATGCGCGCGATGATGCTCGACGACCTGCCGGATCCCGGTCTCGCCAAGGTCGCCGAGGAAACCGGCGGCGGCTACCTCGAGATCCACGGCGGCGAGGATCTCTCGTCCGCGTTCGCACATGTCGCCGACGAGCTGCACGGTCAGTATTTGCTCGGCTACGTGCCGCCGAAGCGCGACGGCAAGGTGCACTCGATCGACGTCCGCGTCACCGACAAGAGCCTGAAGCCGCGCGCCCGCAAGAATTACGTCGCGCCGAAATAGTGCGAACCGTCAGCGTCACCCGCTATGTCACGCCGCTGCGCGAGGGCGGTTCGCTGCCCGGGCTGGTCGAGGCAGACGACGAAGGGCTGTACGTCCTGAAGTTCAGCGCCGCCGGTCACGGCGTCCTCGCCCTCGTCGCCGAGCTGGTCTCGGGCGAGATCGCGCGCACGCTCGGCCTACCGGTGCCGGAACTGGTCCTGGCGCGCCTCGACGCCGAACTGGCGCGCACCGAGCCCGACCCCGAGATCCACGCGCTCATCCACGACAGCGCCGGACTCAATCTGGCGCTGGACTTCCTTCCCGGATCGGTGAACTTCGATCCGCTGGTGCACGCGCTGACGCCGGCGCTCGCGTCGCGCATCGTCTGGCTCGACGGCTTCGTCAGCAACGTGGACCGGACCGCGCGAAACACCAACATGCTGATGTGGCACCGCACGCCGTGGCTCATCGATCACGGGTCGTCGCTGTACTTCCATCATGCCGACGGCTGGCAGAACGAGCCGGCTCGGGCGACGGCGCCGTTTCCGGCGATCCGCGACCACGTGCTGCTGCGCCTCGCCTCACAGATTCGCGAGGAGGACGCGGCACTGGCGGCGGCACTCACGCCCGCCGCGATCGACGCGGTGCTGGACCGGGTGCCGGAGGAGTGGGCGATCGACGTGGCGCCGTACCGGCGGTATTTCCTGGAACGGCTCGCGGCGCCGCGCGCCTTCGTCGAGGAGGCCGCCGGTGCCCGCTGACTACACCTACGACTACGCGATCGTCCGCGTCGTACCGCGCATCGATCGTGGCGAGCAGATCAACGTCGGCGTCATCCTGTCGTGCGCCGACACCGACTTTCTCGACGCCCGCATCGAGATCGACGAAGCGGTCCTGCGCGCGCTCGATCCGGCGCTCGATCTGGCGACGCTGCGCGCCAACCTCGACGTCATTCCCGCGGTCTGCCGCGGCGGTCCCGAGGCCGGCCCGATCGGGCTCCTGCCGGCGCGCAACCGTTTCCGCTGGCTCGTCGCGCCGCGCAGCACGATCATCCAGCCGTCGGCGGTTCACACCGGCCGCACCAGCGATCCCGCCGCCTGCCTCGAGCACCTCATGGACCGCACCGTCCGCCGCTGATAAACCGGGGCTGCAGGGGCTCCGGTAAGATGAGGCATGCTGACGCTGTCCTTGATCGCCGCGTCCCTCGCGCCGCTGTTCGTACAGTCCCCGCCGCCGGCTCCCGCCTGCTACGTGCTCACGACCCAGGAGATCGCAATGCTCGTCGGCAGCTCGAAGCCGCTTACCGTCACGAGCACGGGGACCGGATCCACGTGCATGTTCCAGAACGGCGAGAGGATCGTCACCGTGCTCCTGGTGAAGGTGGCCTCGGCCGACGCGGCGAAAGGACTGTGGGAAGGCAAGAAGCGCGTGGTGGCCGGACAGGACGCCGCGGGCTGGGCAACGCCGGCCTATGTCGGAACGATCGACACCGCCAAGGATCATGCCGCGATTGTCGGCGTCTACTCGGGACTGACGTTCGTCGAAGCCAAGGCGATCGACAACACACAGAAGACCGCCGCCCTCGGCTCCGCACTGCAAACGGCGATGAAGGCCGCGGCGGCACGGCTCGCGGCTCAGAAATAGCTGAGCCAGGCACGGGTGCTCCGCGCCTTGACGCCCGCATACCAGCGGCATGGCAGGTAGAGCAG
Organism: Vicinamibacterales bacterium; assembly: GCA_036496585.1. Lineage (NCBI taxonomy): Bacteria > Pseudomonadati > Acidobacteriota > Vicinamibacteria > Vicinamibacterales > Vicinamibacterales bacterium. The sequence continues at coordinate 107,692 of DASXLB010000039.1, read as the reverse complement.
CGCAACGATTGCGATCCAGATCGTGTAGACGAGCGGCAGGCCCAGCGCCCAGCCAGGCGGCTCGCTGATCGGGAAATGCCCGAGATCCGGCGACTCGAACATCCAGTGCACGCCGCCGTAGCGCAGCGCGCAGATGGCAACGGCGAGCGCGTGGATCGCGAAGAGATGGACGACGAAGTAGAAAAGCGGGACGCCGCCGATGGTGCGGAGGGGCGCCAGCGCGCCGGCCGCCAGGCGCTCGAAGGCAGACCAGAGCAGCAGTGCCGGCCCGATCGTCATCAGCAGGAACAGCAGTGACGGCGGATATTTCGTCGTGTTGAGAAACGACACGACGGTCATCGCGCTCGAATGCTGAACGGACCAGCGGACCGGATCGCCGTAGACGTCCAACCAGCGCAGGGCGACGAAGGCCACCGTCAGCGCCAGGCCGGTCGTCCAGAGCAGGCGGCGGCGCCGCTCCGACGGCCACGCGAAGATCGGCCCGAGCGCGTAGCCCACCGCCGTGACGCCGATCCACGGAATCAACGGGTAGGCCAGCAGCACGACGAAGCCTGAGCGGTTCACGAGAAAGCCCTGGACGTGCAGCACGGTCCAGAGCGGCGCCAGCGATCCGAACGCCGCGGGGCGGATCGGATCGAGCAGGTTGTGCGTGGCGATCATCACGACGCCGATCCACAGCACGGCCGGAACGGGCAACGCCACGAGCGCCGAGAGCGCCACCATCGACCACCCCAGCGCCCAGAGGACGTTGAGCACGGTGACGTGATAGTCGACGTTGAATTGAAACGCGAAACAGCGGACGAGCACCGCGTCGAGGAAAACGAGCCAGAGGCCGCGCGTCAGGAGAAATCGGGACAGCTCGCGGCCAGGCCGGCGCCGGCTGACAAGATAGGCGCTGGTGCCGGTCAGCAGGAAGAAGGTCGGTGCGCAGATGTGCGTGATCCAGCGCGTCAGGAACAGCGGCACCGTCGTGGTCGCCAGATTGGTCGGGCTGATAGCTGTCCCGCCGAAGAAATCGCGGACGTGATCGAGGACCATCAGCACCATCACGGTTCCGCGCAACAGGTCGACCGATTCGACGCGGCGCCGCCCAGGCTGATCGTTCATCGGGGGCGAATCCTACCCTGAATGCGCATCGGCGCCACCGGACCTGCGGCCGGCCGGCTGGAATGACAAGGGGAAGAGACGGGCCTAGCGGGGCTGAACGGCGGAGACGGCGGGCACCGGCGTGCCAGGAGCCTCGGGCGGGTCGACCTCGCGCGCCTCGGCAGCGGGGCTGGCCACGAACTGCGTCAGCATCGCGGCGAAGAAGGTCGCCAGCGCGCGGACGTCGGTTTCCTGTTCGCGGCCATTGTCTACTTCGATGGCGAGTACGCCCGCGCATCCCGACGCCGCCAGGAGCGGCACCGCGAGCGCGCCGCTCCGGCCGAGCGGCGCCGCGGCGCGATACGCCGCCGCCGTCAGGTTGTCGGCGCTCGCGCTCACGCCGCGCAGCCGCGCGCGTACCTTCCCGGAGTACCCGTGCACCAGCGCCGGTTTCAACTCCTCGCCGGCACTGTCCCAGACCCACACGATGAGACCGCGGGCCCGCAGCACCTTGGCCGCTTCACCAAGGAGCGGAACGATCTGCCCCGCGTCTTCGACCCGGCCTAGCTCGGTACACACCCTCGCGGCGGCCAGCAGGTCGGCCGCCTTCAGGCCAGCGTCGGGTGCACGGACCGGGGCGTCCACAGCCCGTGGACCGGGCCGGGCCGCAGGGGACTCCGAGGACGGGACCATCGGTGCTTCGGCCTGCGCCGTCACGGTCGGCTCGACCGGCTCGGCTGGAGCCTCCTTGACGGCCGTAGTGGGAGGGTCCTCGACGATTCGCTTCCCCGCTGCGGCGCTGGCCGATTCGGACACCGACGCCGGTATTGCGATCGACGGCCGGCGGCGGAACGATTCGAAGAGACCGCGCAGGCCGCTCGGAGCCGGCGGCGGCGGCTCCGCCGTCTCGGCCGGATTGGTGTAGACCGCAAGGAATTCCCGGACGGCGGTGTCTGGATCGAAGCCGATCGCGGCAGCGTAGGCCCGCACGTAGGCGCGTCGGAAGATGCCCGCCGGCCACTGCGAGATGTCGTCGCGCTCGAGGCCCTCGAGGAGGGACGCCTTGATCTTCGTCTGCTCGGCTACCTCGCCGAGGGAGACGTGCTTCTGTTCACGGTGCAGGCGCAGGCGCGCGCCAAACGAATCACGCATCAGCAGCAAAAGGTAGTCGGCACGCACCCATGCAACACCGGTTCCGACCGTCGAGCCGCGTCCGTGCGTGGTGTGTCAGTGTCGCACGGATTTGTCGTTTTGTTTCACGTCAGTAGGAATTACATCGTTACTTTTTTCGGCGGGCCCCGCGATCAGCAGCCGGTTCTTCGGCGTAATCGCCGCCGGAATCGTTTGCGTCCGCACGCGGTAGCCGGCCTGCTCGAGCCGCAACGCTCGGGTCGCGTCGATCGCCAGTGCGACGTCCATCCAACCTTCAAGGCCGCCGGCATCGCAGCCGGCGCGATCGTGGCAGCACGGCAGTACGGCCACGCGCGCCTTCACGGCTGAGGCGCGGGCCAGCACGGCATCGGTCAGCGCGCCGCACGCATGAACCGAGACGACCAGGTCGGCCGGGAACAGAGGGACGCGGGTCATGTCGACCGCGAGAAACTCGACCCGGCCCGAGAGACGCGGCCAGTCGCGCTCGAGCGCCTCCCACAGCGCCGCAGCGGACGCGGGGACTGCCACATCCGTTACGACCGCGTGCGGCGAGGTGTCATCGAGAATCAGCAGAATGCCGGCCACGAGCCCATGCCCGCCGCCAAGGTCGACCACGCGTCCGCCCCGGAACACCCGCCGCACCCGGCGGGCGGTTTCCCACGCCTCGTAGAGCTCCTTCCGCGGGAGACACCCGGCGCGGCACACCGCGCGGGCGATCCGCTCGAACAGGGTTCCACCCGGAAACCGGCCGAGATCGCGTTCGGTCAGCCGGCTCTTGGAGCCATGAGAGAACACGCCAGCAGACTATCCCCGATGCCGCCGCCGCCACCAGCGGACCAGGCGGCGTAGCAGAAACTGCGATATTGAATTCGCCGTCCCGACGATGACATCGTCGTCGGCATGGGCAAGACCGCGGTGATGGACGATGTGCGAACGACGCTGCGCGCGCGATTCGGCCACGACGCGTTTCGTGATGGGCAGGAGCGGATCGTCGAGGCCGTGGTCGACGGGCACGACGTCATGGCCGTCATGCCGACCGGATCGGGCAAGTCGCTGTGCTACCAGCTGCCGGCGCTGATGCTGCCCGGCACGACGATCGTCGTCTCGCCGCTGATCTCGCTGATGAAAGATCAGGTCGACGAGCTCAACCGGCGCGATATTCCCTCGGGCGCGCTGCACTCGACGATGACGACCGGCGAACGGCGCACCGTCGTATCGGCGGCGCGCGCCGGCGAGCTGCATCTCCTCTATGTCGCGCCGGAACGGTTCGGCTCGTCGCTGTTCGTCGATCTGATCGGAGACGTCCCGGTGGCGCGGTTCGTCGTCGACGAGGCGCACTGCGTGTCGCAATGGGGGCACGATTTCCGGCCGGACTATCGCGGCCTGCGAACGGCTGCCGCCCGTTGCCGGCGCAGCGACGGCGCCGCGGGCCGGCCCCCCGTGGCGGCCTTCACCGCGACCGCGACGCCGGAAGTGCGCGACGACATCGTCACGCTGCTCGGTCTCGAGACGCCGCGGCGGCTCGTCGCCGGCTTCGACCGGCCGAACATCTTCCTGCGCGTCGAGCGGGCGGACGAGGGGGACAAGCACCGGCTGCTGCCGTCGCTCGTTCGCGGACGGCGCGCGATCGTCTACACGGCCACGCGCAAGACGGCGGAGTCGGCCGCCGCGCGGCTGGCGGCAGCCGGCGTCACCGCCGAGGCCTACCACGCCGGATTGGAGGACGCCGAGCGGACGCGCGTGCAGGATGCCTTCGCCTCCGGCTCCCTGCCGGTCGTCTGCGCGACCAATGCGTTCGGCATGGGAATCGACCGTCCCGATGTCGATGCGGTCGTCCACTATGCGATCCCCGGTTCCGTCGAGGCCTACTATCAGGAGATCGGCCGGGCCGGGCGGGACGGCCGTCAGGCGACGGCTACACTCCTGTGGGACTACGGCGACGTGCTGACGCGCGAGTTCCTGATCGACAGCCCGAAGCGCGACAACTCTGCCCATCGCCGCGGGCGGCCGCCGGATTCGGAGGAAGCCGCTCGGCGCAGGCTGCTCGAGCACACGAAGCTGCGCCGAATGGTCGACTATGCCGACACTCGCGCCTGCCTGCGCGCCACCATCCTGCGCTACTTCGGCGATCCCGACGTGCGCGAGGCCTGCCGCGCGTGCGGCAACTGCCGGCCCGACCGGCCGGGAGGAAGGATCAGTAGCGGACGCTGGCCTTGACGACTTCGATTCGCGGCGGCGGTTGCGATCACGCCAGTTCGGTCGCCGGCAGGCGGCATCGGCGGGCAATCCGCCGGATCGTCATGCGAACAGGTCGCCGGCGAGGTATTTCAGGCCTGTATCGACCGCGACGGTCGCCACGACCTTCCCCTCGCCCAGCTCGCGCGCGAGCGCGACGGCGGCGGCAATGTTGAGACCGCTCGACGTGCCGACGAGCAGTCCTTCCTCGCGAGCGAGGCGTCGCGCCATGGTGCGCGCTTCCGCTTCCCCGATCGCGCGCGCCTCGTCGTGCGGATGGCCGGTCAGGTGCGGCGGGATCGCACCGGTCGCAATCCCCTCGACCCGGTGCGCGCCGCCGTGCCCCGCCGTCATCGCCGGCGACTCGGCAGGCTCGAGCGCGACAATCCGCGCGCCGCTGCCGGCCCCGCGAAGCGCGCGGGCGACGCCCGCCAGCATGCCGCCGGTGCCGACGGCACCGCAGAAGACGTCGAGGCGGCCGCCGGTCTGTTCGAGCAGTTCGCGTCCGATCTGCGCGTAGCCGTCCAAGGCGTCGGTGTTGTGGAACTGGTCCGTCCAGAACGTGCCGGGCTCGTCGGCCAGGGTCTTGATTTCCGCCCGAAACCGCTCGAAGAGCGCCGGCGTCACCCTGCCGCCGTCGCTCGGCACCATCCGCAGGTCCGCGCCAAACGCCTTCATCGTCAAAAGCTTTTCCTTCGCGAACGCGTCCGACGACAGCACGACGAACGGGTAGCCCTTCGCCGCGCAGACCATGCCGAGCGAGGAGCCGGTGCTGCCCCCCGTGAACTCGACGACGCGCATACCCGGCCGGAGCGCGCCGCGCGCTTCGGCTCCCTCGACCATCGCGAGCGCCATGCGATCCTTGTAGGATCCGGTCGGATTGGCGAGCTCGAGTTTCACGAGTACGTCCGCCGAACCAGGCGAGACGACGCGCGTGAGCCTGACGAGGGGCGTGTTGCCGATCGCCTGAAGAACGGACGCCGCGATGTGGGCCACCGGCTATTCCCCGTCTGACCGTTTCAGCGCACTGCGCAGCCGGTCCGCGAGCGATCCCATCGACGAAGACGGCGCGGCGTCGCGCGCGGCGTAGTCGCGCACTTCCGCGTCCTCCCGCGCCGCCGCGACCGCCTTGCTGCTGAGGCGAATCCGCCGGGCGGCGGCGTCGATCTCGAGGACGATCACGTCCAGAGGCGCGCCGCGCGGGAAGGCCTTGCGCAGATCGGCGTCCCTCGGCAGGCCGGTTTCGCTGGCGGGCACGAGCCCCGACACGCCAGGCGCGACCGCCACGAACACGCCGAACTTCTCGACCTTCTCGACGGTGCCGTTGAGCAGCTGCCCGATCTGCAATCCCGCCGCGGCGGCGGTCCACGGATCCTCGGTCAACTGCTTCAGGCCGAGCGCGATCTTGTCGTCTTCGACGCGCAGAACGCGGACGGTGATCTCGTCACCGGGCTTGACCACCGCTGACGGATCGGCGACGCGCGTCCACGACATCTCGGAGACGTGCAGGAGACCCTGCACATTGCCGCCGATGTCGACGAAGGCGCCAAACTCGCGGACCGAGGCGACGCGGCCTTTCACCGTCATGCCGGGCGCAATCCCCTGACGCACGGCGGCGGCCTTGACCGCCTGATCCTCCTGGAGGAGCGCCCGGCGCGACACGACGAACCGGCGTCCGCCGTCGCCGTACTCGGTGATGCGGAAGGGATAGACGCGCCCCTCGTGGACGGCCGGGTCCGGCGCCCGGATCGTGTCGATCTGCGAGAACGGGCAGAACGCCCGCTGCCGGGCGATCGTCACGGTGTAGCCGCCCTTCACCTGCGCCTCCACCTTGCCTTCAACCGGGAGGCCGGCGCGATACGCGTCCTCGATCTGGCGCGCCGTGGCGGCGCCGCGCTGCAGCCGGCGCGACAGGGTGATGCCGCCGCTCGTCGACATCACCGTCGCTTCGATGCGATCGCCGACCTTGAACGCCAGCGTGCCGTCTTCGCCGGTCAGCTCGCCGCGGTCGATCGAGGCCTCGCCTTTCGCGCCGACGTTGACCAGCGCCTCGGCCGCGCCGATCGCGACGATGGTGCCGGTGATCGTCTGGCCGGTCTGGAACCGCTTCGTCTGCATCTCGGAGGCGGCAAACAGCGTCGCAAAGTCTTCGTCTTCCATGTCACTCACCCGATCATCATAGTGCCCGCGGGCCCCAGCCGAGGCGCGCCTCCAGACACGTTTCGGACGTCCGACGGCGTGCTCAGCTGCGCCGCGCGACGGCGTCGCCGAGACGCGTGATGTCGGCCAGGTCGTTGTAGATCTGCATCGAGACGCGTGTCCACAGACGGCCGCGCCAGGCGTGGAGCTGCACTTCGATGCGGTCCTCGACGAGCAGCGCCAGCCGGAGCCTCTCGGCGTCGGCGTCGGTGCTGCCAAGCGCCTCCGGCAGCGGTAGCGTCACCATCGCGCCGACCATCTCCCGCGGCGTCGTGAACGGCGTCCCCCACTGCTCGGTCAGCCGCTCAGCCGCCCGCCAAGCGAGGTCGTGCATGTAGCGGACGCAGGCGTCGAAGCCCCAGTCGGTCAGACAGGCGATGCCTTCCGGGGCCGCGAGGCAGCTCGTCGGGTCGCTGGTGGCGACATGCTCGAACTCGTGCAGGAACCCGCGATCGCGTCCCCACGAGACGACCGGCGCGTGCAGATGCGCCTGGCGCTCCGGCGCGGCCCACAGGATGCCGCAGCCGCGCGGCGCGTGCGCCCACTTGTGCAGGTTGGCGGCATACCAGTCGGCGCCGAGCGACGCGATGTCGACCGGCCGCGATCCAGGCGCGTGCGCGCCGTCGACGAGGATCGGGACGCCGCGCCGGCGGCACTCGGCCGCAATCGCCGCGACCGGCAGCACCAGCGCCGACTGCGCGGTCACGTGATCGACGACGACCAGCTTCGTGCGGGGCGTGATCGCGGCCACGATCGCCTCGACGACGTCGCCGCCGTCGCGGACGGGGAATTCGATCGGGACGATCTTCAGGGTTGCGCCGGCGCGATCGCAGAACGTCTTGGCCGTCGTCTTCACGGCGCCGTAGGCGAGGTCCGTGACGACCATCTCGTCGCCGGCCCCGAGCGGCAGCGATCCGATCACCGCGTTGATGCCGTAGGTGACGTTGGGGACGAACACGAGGTCGTCCGGCCGGACGTGCAGAAACCCGGCGACGCCGCCGATCGCCTCGCGGAGCCGCGACTGCGATCGCCACGGCATCGGCATCTCCGCCTGCAGTTCACGGAGCAGGAAGCGCGACGGATGGCGCTCGAGCTCGTCGCGCAGGGCCTGTTGTTTCTCGAGCACCCTGCGCGGAGGGGCACCGACGGTACCGTGGTTGAGATACGTGTGGGCGGGGTCGAGGAGCCAGTGATCCAGCATGGCGCGGCCGAAGGTCATGCCGGTGATTCTAGGCGGTGCTTGCGCGATTCGAGCAGGCCTCTATATAATTGGAGTTTCCCCTGCCAGTTGGGAGGTCGTTCAACGGTAGGACACGGCGCTCTGGACGCCGTTATCGGGGTTCGAATCCCTGCCTCCCAGCCACTTATCTCGTACTAGGACTTCAACTTCCGATCTCGACCTTCAGCCGTCTCCAGTATTTCTCCACGCTGAGATTTGGCCGCTCTCGTCTCCAACAGCCGAACGGTGTCGATCAACGCCGCCGGACTCAGGTGCGAATACCGTTGGGTCATCGTCAGATCCTGATGCCCCACCAGTTCCTGTACCGACCGCATCGCGGCTCCTCGCATCACCAGATGCGAGCAGAACGTGTGACGCAGGATGTGGACGCCCGTCGGCACATTCGCCCGGTGCGCCGCGTACCGAACGCGCGACCAGGCGCCCTGCCGTGTGATTGGCTCGCCATCGTCCTTGCACAACACGCGTGAGCTGCGAAGGTGACGGTGTTTCCGAAGGGCCGCCGCAACACGCTCCGTCATGCCCACGAACCGGCCCCTCCCGCTTTTCGGCGTCGTCAGCTGCCCTCGCCAATCCGAGTGGCGAACGCTGATCTGCCGGCGTTCGAGATCGATGTCCGCCCACTCCAACGCCACGATCTCGCCGACTCGCAATCCGCCCTCACCGCCAAGCAGCGCGATCAAGTACGTTCGCGAGTCGATCGACATCGACGCTTCGAGCAGCCGCTCGTAGGCGTCAAAGTCGTGGAACGCCGCTTCGCGTCTTGAAACGGGCAGCAGGCGAATCGAACACGGAAGTTGATCGATCATCTCCCACTCAACCGCGGCTTTCAGGAGAACGCTTAACACCGTCAACACGTTGTTGACCGTCTTGGCCGCCTTGTCCTGCAGGTGCAATTTCAACCGGTGCACCTGCGCGTTCGTGATCGCGTCGAGCTTCTGATTCCCCAAAGTTGGAATCAAGTGGATCCTGAGGATCGACTCCTTTGACGCTACGCCACTCGGCTTGTGCCTCTCCGCTTTGGCGTAGCCCTCCAGGAACCTCGACGCGAACTCCTCGAATGTCGGCACCTCCTTCTTCGGGGGCGCAGGACCGTGTTGCAGCAAGTGCCGCTCGCGGTCCTCGCCCCAGCGCAACGCCCCGGATTTCGATTCAACAGGCGCCTTACACCGTTCCCGGTGACGCCTGCCGTCGGGAAGGCGGAACTGGATGTCCACCTCCCAACCGCCGTTTCGATACGGTCGCACTTTCACGCTCATCGCCCTTTACTCCTTGGGCGATGGCGCGCACTTCTGTTCCAGCCAGTGTAGCAGGGCGTCTCTGCGTATCAGCACGCGTCGACGTACGCGAACGACGCCGGGGAGCTGCCCACGCTCGACCATGGCGTAGATCGCACGCCGCGTCGTGCGAAGCAGGTCGGCCGCCTCGTCTGGGGTCAGCAGTATCGGCAGCGCGGGCGAACGGCGTCGCTCGAGGCGAGGCGCGATACGGTCGGTGGTCGTGACGGATTCGCGGGCGTGAGACCAGGCATCCATGACCGACCTCACAACCCGCTCGTCTGCGCGTCGACGGGCTGCGCTTCGCGCACTCCTTGCGCGTGACGTTCGAGCCAGCTGTCGATCCAGGCTGTCTTCAACCGGATTGCGCGGCGTCCGGCGAGACGTGCGTGGTTCAGCTCGCGGCGCTCGCACGCCGTGTAGATCGTGTCGCGGCTGACGCCCGCGTACTCGGCACCTTCGGCGACGGTCAACCAGGTCCTCATAGTCCCTCCGCGAGCGCCCGTGTTCCGGGCGATTCCGAGTTGTTTGGGATTCGCGCTCGCCCCAACGCGCGTATTTCAGCGCGTTGGGGACCCGATGCGCGGATGAGGGCCTCGGGCCGACATCGATCCGCTTGAAGCGTGCGCTCCGAGCGGTGTGGGGACGATTCTCAGCAATCGTCGTGGTCCCACCCGAAACAGTCGAGCGGCTCGGATCTGGATCGCGAGCCGATCGGCGTTGCCGTCGGCTGGCGCGTGTTCGACGCGTCACTGAGTGCCGAGGGCCTTGCCGTCATGTCCGTGTGCAACCCCTCGCGCTAAGCGCGACGAGTGCAACGGATCTTCTTGTGTGTGTTGCGTCCGACTGAGGACTAAGTCGTCAGCCTCAACGCGCTCCGCATCGGGCGATGTGGAGGGAGTGCTCGAAGAGCACCACGATATGTTGGCAGGATAGCGCCGGCTGTAGATCGCCGTCAAACTCAGCGATATGGTCGGTCCGCCGCCCTCAATTCTTAGCGTCGTGGACTGCGAACACGTGAAAGTCGGTCTCCATCTTCACGACGACCGCAGCAATTCTATTCTCAGGTCTCCATCTAAATCCGAAGATCACGAACGATTACTCGCTTCCGGCGTTGCCGACTCCGACGGCTGGAGCGCCTTTCGGCGGTTGCCTCGGTGTCTGCTCCAATGCACTGCCATCGTCCAGCAGCACCCAAGCCTCCATTGTCGCAGTCGGCAGCGGTCGAGATTTCCACGATCCCGCACCCGTTTGTGACGCCGGTCAGGACTCTCACCTGCACGAGCAGGCGATCACTTGGTGGCTGTTGTAATAGAACATCACCACGCGTTGTGTCCCAGTGAAAGCTCCCAATCTGGCGCACCTGCTCCGCGCTCGTGCCGGCGCAGTGGCCAAAGTGACGACGAGCGAAATGACGCCGCCGAATCGAACTCCTCGCATCAATGACATGGTCAGGGATACCTCACCGGCAAGCGCGCCGAAGATGGATTCGATCGGAGCGGCCGCCTCGCCCAGCACACGATTTCGATTTGGCTGCATAGTCGCCGTTGACTACCTGACTCGCGGCTGCCGTCAAGCTGAGTTACCGAAGGGCCGCGATAGCGGCCTTAGCGGCCTCTGACACGGTGACGAGGGAGCCGAGCCGCGACCTCCGATTATCGTTGACCAACTTCAGAAGGCGCGGAACCGCTTCTTTTGCGTGGAGCGCCTCGAGCGCGTAGATCACATACACGCGCATCGATGGATCTTCCCGGTCCAGCGCCGCGATAAGGGGCTGAATTGCGCGCTTATCGCCGATTTGTTCAAGTGACCACGGAACAATAAATTGTGTTTGGGGATCGTCGAGCAGGGGGACGAGGAACTCGACTCCCCGAGAGTCTTTGAGGTCGCCAAGTAGATGCGCAGCGTAATACCGGTCTGCGGCAACTTGCGCCTCGAAATGGTATCGGCCGTCGCCCGTCACGCCCGGGATCCCTTGCCCCTCCGGTCGCTCCCCTCGGTCGGAAAGCACGTCGGCGATCGTCTGCAGGCCGCGCGAATCGCCGAAGCTGGCGAAGATGAAAGCGACGTTCCCTCGGATATGACGATCTGGGTGCTGCAACCAGTCCGTTAGGGCCGGCAGCACGCTCGCGTCGTGCTTGTCGACAATGGCCTTCCCGATCTCGAACTGCTTCCAGAATGTTTTCTCGTCTCTGAACTGTTGGACGAGCTCGGCCGCTGTGGCCCTCGTGTTGACGGCGGGCGCTGGCGCCGCGCGTGGCGCGACATAGACCACGGCGTCGTGCTGGCCCCGCGCGAGCGCGATGCCTGTGCTGCCGGGGTACGGGGTTCCATCCACGACGACACGCGTGGCGATGATCGCTGGTGCTCGATCCGACGAGGCGAAGAAGTCGTACGAGCCGGACAACCCCGTCATCCTGAACGACCAGTCGCCGTTGACTGGTGACGCAATCAGTCGTCCCGGAAACGATGGTCCGTCCGTGCCGCCGGGCGACGCGGTTACTCGCAACCCAATGGGTGTCGTGACGACGGCAGCCGGCACGGCGACGACGTGGCCGGTGAGCGAAGCACCCGGACCAGCGGTCAGCAACAGATTGACCTCCCGGTCTCTCACCTCGATCACCTGGTGGATAAACTCTCGTCCTTCGTCACCCGGCTGTGACGCGTGCGGCTCGATCGTGAGTTCATACATGCCCGGAGGCACGCGGGGAATCTCGAACAAACCTTTCGCGCCGACGACAGCGACTGTCCCCCCGCCTCCGAAGCCTCCGAAGCTGTGGAACAGCCCGACGTCGAAGCCTTCTGCAGACCGGCCAGACTCGGTCATGACGGTGCCCTTCAGGGGCACGGGCGTGACCGGCACGAGCTCTATCGTCAGGGTCTCACTCGCTTGCGCCGACGCGGTCACTGCCGTTGCTTTGGAAGCATCGACGGTCGACGGATAGAAGGTGGGCGCCCAGACGCGCGCTGGCAACTGCCCGCCGTTCGGGAATGCCGGCATTGCCTCCGCGGCGACCAGGCAAACGCCTTCAGCGAGACCGGAGATGCGGAACCGTCCCGTCGCATCGGTTGACGTGGACCCACTGCTCCGGATCAAACCCTGCAGACCGGCCGATGCACCGAGCGCGTCGTTTGCCGGAAAGACCAGCACCCGGGCGTGTGGTACCGGCACATGATTCTCATCGACAACGACACCAACGATGGCGCCGTTACCGTTCGGTTGCTGAAGGGCGTACGTGAGGGCGGTCGCCATCGCGAAGCATGCGACCCACGCACATACCCATGCCCCGGGACGCCAGGACGCGGCGGATTGGTTCATTGGCCCTCCAGGACGTGAACAAGCGCGCACAAGGAGATTGACTGAATAGACACCGCGTCGTGACGCGAGTGCGTCTCATCCGTCATGCACCCTCAGCAATGGCCCATCACGCATCTGCTGAACCTGTGCTGGGCGCCGGGCCGCGGTCAATGCCCCAAGGGCCGCGCGGAGGGCGCGGTCGAAGCGTCGCACCATACTCGTCGTGCGGGCATCCCGTATCGCACAATCGAAGGCGCGCAGAGGGTACGCGCTCCATGCCCAAATGATCTCCCAAGGACAAACGAGCGGCGGGCATGTCGACTGTTTCGAGGAAGATACCTTCGAACAGTCTCTGAGATGCCAGAATGCGGCCGCCGGGCCGCGGCTCCCGTCGAATCAGCTCGGTGACGGTGTAGTGCTCGATGCCGCCGGCGACCCGTCGCGATACGCGGCTGATGACCAGCTGGAACTCGCCCTGCGGGCCGTCGGCCTCGAGGTCGATTACGCCGGCCCGTGCCAAATTGGCCAGATTCACCTGCGACGTCCGCTGCGGATCGAGCACCGCGTTCTCCGTCGTCGTGCGCGGCCTCTCCGGCGCGCTGACATCGACGAGGTATCGCACCGTGAAGGCGTCCAGCTCGATCACAGCGTCGCCGCAGCGCATGCCATGCGTTTGGAAGTCCGCCAGCGGAATGTCCTGTGTCTGGCCGATGCCGCTGGTCCGCGAGATTCGCACGACGTGCAGGACGTGCTGAGGTCCCGTGGCGCCGAGCCGGGTTTCGTAGGCGACGTACCCACGTCCGGCGCAGTAGTATCCGTCGCTGTCCGCGCGAGCCGCAGCCGGACACGAGAGCAGCATAGCGATCGTCACCAGCGTGAACTTGGCCACATCACCCTCCATCCTGCAACCGTCGCACGTCCAGAAAGACGTCGAAGACTCCGCGTTGTTCCAGCTGGGCCGGAAGACCGAGCGCGGCATGCAAGAGCCGGATGGCCCCGTGCCATTCGGACTCACTCGCCGGTCCGCGCATATCCGGATCGTGGGTTAAGTAGACAAACACGAGCGCGCTCGGCACCTTGTTCACTTCGCGCAGGAAATAGTGGTGCGCTAGGCGATTCGCGTACTGATAGAACGTGCCGGTCCAACTCGCGCTGGCCTTCGGCGCATACCAGCGCCGTGCCTCTTCCAGGCTGCGTGAAATCAGCTCCAGCGATGTCGGCGACGCGCGAGTTCCCGGCGAAGCCGCCTCGGGAATATGGGCCTTCGCCTCCACGAAGATCGCCACACCCTCAGTGGTCCGCCCGATCGCATCCCACACCGGGCCTCTAGCGGGCCAGAAGTCGTTCAATGGACGGACAGGAAGCGCCTCAATGCCGGCCTTCTTCAGGGCAGTAGCATCGCGGTACTCACAGCAGGCGTCGACCTCCAACGGCGAGGCCCAGTCGATTGTCGTCGACTCGGATATCGCGCCGGCCGCGCGCAACGATGAGAGCAGCAGGTCGGGACGCCGATTGACCGCGACCTGGATCCAGCGCTGACTGCCTGCGTTCGCGAAGGCCAAGGGAACTCCCATCCGTAGCGAGGCTGCACCGCAGCTGATGTCAACCCGTCTTGGTGTGGGCCCGCACGTAGAGCGCGACGAACGAGCTGACTTGGCCACGGGCAATCGAGCGCACCAGGGCCGCCAGGTCTGGCCCCGATGACACGCTGTAGTACGTGCTGCCCCAGCTCGACGCCCACCCGATCCGTGATGGGTCCTTCACCAGCCGTGCGGCTTCCAGGAGATCGATCCTGACATGGACGGTGATGGTGTCCGGTTTCACACGGCCCCATCCGATGTCGATCACGAGCAGTGGCCGGACCTCATCCGCAGAGCCGCTGCTCGGCAGCAGTGGAATCCGGCTGTTTCGAAAGGCCTCTTCGATGTCGCTTCGGATGTCGCGTTCGAGTTGTTCGTGCTCCGCCCGGCTTAACCCGGTGAGCGTCGTTTCCGGGTCGCCGGTGATGGGTCCGGGTATGTTGAAGACCCCCCCACCCAGACCGTGGATCTCCACACGAACGCCATCGAGCCCGACGAACGGGAGAAGTTCCCGATAGATCTGGCCGTTGGGTGCGCGTTCCTGTCCTGTCGCGGCCGGCACACCGATCGCAAGCAGCCCGGCCACAACGATAGATGGTGTCATCATCGATTCACTTCGCCTCGTGGCTACCTCGAATCAGATAGTACTGCCGCCGTTGAAGAGCAGCGGCCCGAAGCCCGCGACGATAAGGTCCGGGCGGCGGCCGCCAAGCTCAGCAGAGCGATCAACCGACCAAGTGGCACGCCGCTGACGCTGTCGGACGGCGAGACGCGGACGCTTGATCTCAAACTGTCTGGATCGTAAACGCAGCGGAACGATCCTCCACAGAGGCGACCATCACGTAGAGGCTGATCACACGCTGCGCGGAGGCGCGGTCAATGCCGCCAGCCGCGCGAACGCGCGGTCGAAGCGTCCGCGCGGAGAGCATTGACGGCGCCGAGCACAGCGGCACGGTGACCAGCGTGATGGTCGCGTGGATCGTCCGATCAGCCACGCGTAATCCACCCGGAACGTCCGTCGCGATTCATCCCTGGACCGCCAACGGATCCCACCGTGTTTGACGTTCGGATCACCGTCACCTGTTAGCGCGGATCTCGTCTGGATTCCCCTTGACGGGCACTCGATCTGCGACACGCAAGCCGTGGTGTGAACGACCCTGTTCCGTGTGACGTCGGGGTCACCCTCCATCGTGGCGCCGGGGTCGTTCACACCACGGCTTGCTCACTGACGATAGACGCCGTGGCTTCAGACGGGCGGCAAAAGGCGCCGCCCTTTATCGTGGCTGCCGCCGGCAAGTTGTGGGAGAGCTGGACTTTGCAGCGATTTCATCAGTGGCTTCGGACGTGTGACGAGACCCGGGTTGTCAGACGAGGGAGAACGGTTCAGGACAACCTACTCCGTCGTTAGGTTGTCTGGCGAGTAACCGCGTTCAGCAGGCGCGCCGGCCGTGCCGACGAACGGTGTGAGCTGCAGGTATTGATGCGCGAGCTGCACGAATTCGACGCGTCCCCACCCGCGCTGCATGTGGTCTCGCAGCGTCGGCCGTTGCAGCGCCAGGAGCATGTCCTCGCCGCCCTGCAACCACGCGCGGCGGAGTGCCTCGAACCGCGCGGCGGCGTAGGTCCGCGCGGCCGTCGGGAAGTCAAGATCGGACCAATCTGACGGGCACACGCACTCGCCTTGGCGCGCTCGAAAATACCATTCGAGCTCGCGCACCTGACGCGGCTCCAACGGCATCAGAAACGTATCGCGCACGGCGTACCGGTACAGCGCCGCGGCCTTGCGCAGACGCCGCGGGATGAGGACCCGAATGGTCCACTCGTCGACGGCCTTGAGCAGCTCCGCGTGATGCAGCAGGAACACCCGGAAGTCCATCGGGATCTCGCGAGTGGCGAGGTACAGAAACAGGTGCCGACGCTCACCGCCGAGCGGCGTACCGATCGGCAGTTTGTCCGGAAAGAACCGGGTCGTCTGCTCGCCGCCGCTGCGGAACGTCACATGCGGGTACCAATCGTCCGGGAACGGATGTTCGAGGGCCGCGGTGAAGTACGCGCGCTTGTCGCGCTCGGTGCCCAGCCAGTCATACCGGCGCTCGGCGAGCACGGCGTCCAGTAGCATCAACCGTTCGACGACGCGACCGAGCGACGCGGGGCGTCGATGGCGGTTGTCCGCCTCGCCGATGGCCTCATACAGCGGCTTGTAATGGAGGTGGTAGAACCGGCCTCGGTGGAGCGCACCGGGCGTGATCGCGGTGGCATACCCGCGCCGGATGAGGTCGGTCAGGAAGTCGTGGGTCTTCTGACCGTGGACGAGCCCTGTGAAGGCGCGGTACTGCCGCTCGAGGAACACACCGGAGAAGACCAGGACGTGCACCAGGAAGCGCGCCTGGCGCTCGGTAAACCCGAACTCCCTCACCGCCTCGACACGTGCGAGTCGGACGCTGTGGCGCAGTGCGGGTGCGACTGACTTCAGCATCAGAGGAAGTCCTCGGCCACGCCTGGATCGAAGGAGCGGCCGCCACTCCGCCCGCTGCCGCCGCCGCGACCGTAACAGCGAAATCCCGACCGCGCGACACCCGCGGCGTGGGCGCCGCGTTAGTGCTCGGTGACCACCTCGACATCCTCGTGCCGGTCGCGGCCCTCGAGCTCGTATTCGATCCGGAAGTCCGGAAAGTGCACCTGCTCGTCGAAGTACGGCAGGTCGCGTTCATGCGCCCAGCGTTCGATCTCGCCCGCGTCGCGGTCGGGTCGTCCGTCGCTGTCGGCTCGACCCCGGTTGTGTTCCTGGAGCCATTGCTGGTACTCGCGCTTGAGCTCGGCGTCGAGCACGACGCGCCGAATCTCCGCGCCCTGCTCGCGCAGGCGCTCCTCCTCGCGCACGTAGGCGCGATAGAGCTGCACGTCGTGGGACAGCTCGCGCGGCCGGCTGACGCCCGCGTGGAAGGCCTGGCGGGCATCCTCGTCGCGGTCTCGACGGTGCGAGTCGAGGAGATGGCGACCGCGCTCGGTGAGCGTCAGGACCCGCTCCGGGCCATCCAGGCGGACCACCTCCACCAGCCCTTCGTTTCGCAAATGACGCACGTCCGGCTCGCGCGTGTGGGACTCGTCACGCGATTCGCGGAGATCGCGTTCGGCGACGACCCGAAGCGCCCCGATGGTCGCCAGCGTGCGGCTGTCGTCGCCGTTCAGTTCGTAGCGGCGGTCGCCGTCGAGCACGACCTCGCGCTCGGGTCCGCGCGGGAGCTCGAGGCCGGCGACGAACACGTCGCGCGGATCGCCGTCGCGCTCGCGGTCACGCGTGTCATCGTCCCGGCCGCGGACATCTTCCGGGTCGCGATTCAGTTGGAGGTCTCGGTCAGCTTCGACCCACGGCATCTCGACATCACGAGCGTCGTGGTCGCGATCGCGTGGATCGAAATCCATCTTGGCTTCCGATTATCGGAAGCAGGCGAAACGGGAGCAATTCACGATCGGGTGGAAGCCGAGCGCTTCGGCTGGAGTCCGGTGCGGCGGCCGGCCATCGCGTGCGTCAGTGTGGAGCTGTGCTCGGCATCGTCAACGCTCTCCGCTGCGCTCCGACCGCGCATCCGCGCGGCCTGGGGGGCGTTGACGACGCCTCCGCGCAGCACCAGAGATGCATCTACGCGGTGGCCGGACGTGTGAAGTTCACGCGTATGCTGCGAAAGCGACGCCGCATGAGGTCTTCACTTGGCCACTTGCTTGGCGATGCGGCATATCCGACGATACAGACTGTTCGTAATTCACGGGCAGCGATGTTGGGCTGGAGTTGCGTCTATGTCATATCTGACATACAGTAATGGCAGGACCTAAAGCCGACAAACCGCTTGTGTGGCTTCATGGCGAGGTGAAGACGCCGCCGTTTTCTCAGGGAGCCAGGATCGAGGCGGGAACGCTGTTGAGGCGCCTTCAGACAGGCGAGACGCTGGGCCTCCCCCACTCGCGGCCGATGCCGGTGGTTGGTTCGCGATGTCATGAGCTGCGAATTCAGGACCAGGATGTGACCTGGCGGATCGTGTATCGAGTGGACTCGGACGCCGTGATCATCGCCGATGTCTTTGCGAAGAAGACATCGACCACGCCACAACAGGTAATTGATGTCTGCAAGCAACGCCTGCGCAATTACGGGAACGCCGTGAAGGAGCAAGACTGATGAAGATCAAGAAGCGCACCCGCCTGCAGGCGCATGGTTGGCGGGTCGGTTCAGCCGCAGACTTTTTGGAACTGACACCGGAAGAAGCCGCCTTCGTTGAAACGAGGCTGGCCCTCAGTCAGTGTCTCCGCAATCGCCGCCTCGCGCAGAAGATGTCTCAAGCGACATTGGCAAAGCGCCTGAAGTCTAGTCAGTCACGGGTTGCCAAAATGGAAGCGGCAGACGCCACCGTCTCGATCGATCTGCTGCTTCGTGGACTCTTTGCTCTGGGCGCCAAGCCGCGTGACGTCGCGACAGCGATCCAGCGACGACGAGCTGTCGCCGCCTGAGAGCGATTGCGGGGACGTGCGTTGGACGTGACCTGTCAGCCACCGGTCAAACGGATCGTCAACGCGCGCCACGGCCCCGCGCTCGCGTTCGACCACCCCGAAGTTGGTAATCAACGCCGGTCACATTCAGCCGGTACATCCCCGGAGACGACGGCAAGGCGTGTGAATCGGTCAAGCATCCCATCGACGAGTCGGACGCGCGGAATACCCTCGCGGTCTACGACGCGATCATGCTGCGGTTCACCGTCTTTGTCATGGGCGTCCATGGAGCGGTTCTACTGGCGGTGCTCGGACTGCTATCGGGACGGAGGTGGGCGGCGGAACTCGTGCCGCTGATGCTGGGGTTCACGATGATCAGCGTCGGCAATCTGCTTCCGAGGACTCGACCCAACCTCGCGATCGGCATCCGGACACAGCTCACGCTGTCCAATCGTGCGGTTTGGATACGGGTGCACCGGAGGGCAGGGTATCTGGTCGTCGCATGTGGCGCGGTCATTACCGCGGACACCGCCGTGTTGTGCACGGTTGCGGTCATCGTGTTCGGACTGCTGAGCGCTTTTCACGACGAGCCCATCCGACGGTTTCGCTGGATCGCTTTTGGCGCGCTCCTCGCGTCGTTTCTTCCGCTGGTCGCCGCCCCCGAGATTGGCGGCATCCCGACGGCATTCAGTGTGGCGTCGAGGCACGTCGCCGCGTATCTGCCCTGCGTGACGTTGCTGCCTTGGGCCGCTGCCGCGCGGCCGCCTTCACAGAGCGACCGGTAGCGTCAGCGCGCGAAGACTGCTTCAGGCGTCTGCAACGCCCAACGGCCAACAATCGCACCCATCGGAAGGTCGCGGCCTCAGAATCGAGGGACGAGCGAACACGAGGTGAGCCGAAGGGCGCAGAGGGAGAAGTGGTGGTGTCGCGAGTTGCCGGAACCGTACTCGCCGTATTCCTTGTGACAAGCGTGGCCTCGACACGGCAGGCCGACACTGTTGGCAGCGCCAGCTCTGTTTCGGTCCAGCCGATTGCGCACGGAACGCTGGCGCTCGTCCTAGGGAAGCACATCGTCTTGATAGATCCAGCGCGATTCGTGCCGGGTCAACCCGAGCCGCCTCGCGAGGATTTGGAGGCGATGGCGACGGCCTACCTGGCTAGGTTTGGCGCTCCTCCCAAGCCGCCGGCATCGCCCGACGAGGAACCCAACCCCGAACTGCTGGTTTCGGCGCTGCCGATTCGTCAGGCGCAGATGGCCAGGTTCCGCGGTATCTCGCCCACTGTCATTCTGGTCACACACACGCACACCGATCATCTCGACCCGCGGGTGATTGCCGCCCTGCGCACCCCGCAGACGCGCATCATCGTCCCGCCCGCGGCCAAAGCCATGCTGCTCGATGTGCAGGGCGCCGAGACGATCGCGAACGGCGGGCGCATCACGATCGACGACCTCACGATTGATGCCGTGCCGATGTACAACACAAGGTCGGAGTCCCAGCAGGGCCCGGTCTTTCATCCGAGGGGTCGCGGCAACGGGTATGTGGTTAGCTTCAGGGGCACACGCGTGTACGTGGCTGGAGACACAGCCTGCACGCCGGAAATGCAGGCGTTGTCGAGCGTGGACATCGCGTTCGTACCGATGAACCTGCCGTACACCATGTCACCCGACGATGCGGCCACGTGCGTGAAAGCGATGAAGCCGCGGATTGTTTATCCGTATCACTACTTCGGTTCTCACCCAACAATCTTCGCGGACGCGCTGAAGGGCACAGGCATAGAAGTGCGCCTGCGAGACTGGTACCCGGCGGGCCAGTGACGGGACGAGGCGACCGCAGGCGATGTAATCCAACGCGACGCCGCTAATTCACTACGCCGCGCGGATTAGTCAGGTTCGAAATCTCCTCAGATCATGCCGGTTGGTCGACGGAGCCTTGAAGACGTTCGACGCGATAGCCGAGACTTCGCAGTCTCGGACAGATCCCATCTCGCTCGTCATGCTCGCTGCGCGCGTTCGCAGGTGGTTCGAACGCGTCGTGCGGCGAGCCGTGGCAGCAGGAGGCTGACAACCACCGTCCGCAGGCGAACCGTGCCGCGCCGGCGGTGATGTTTCCGCTTTCCAAAGTCCGATGGGTGCGTTAGATTCCTTCGCTGAGAGCAGCCTAATCTCGGAACCTCGGGGTGAACCATGAGGATCAAGCACGCACTCCTGTGCGCGAGTCTACTCGCGTGCGTCCCGGCCGCGACCTTCGCGCAAGTTCCGGTAATCGTCGAGGCCGAGAATGGCACGCTGGGCGCCAGCCTCAGTGTCAGGACCGATGCCGCCGGCATCACCTACATCACTACCACCGAGAATGCAGCCGTGACCCCGACGCCGGCGCGGACTGCGATTTACGCAGTCACGTTTCCGGCCGCGGGTAGCTATGCCTTGTACGTGCGTATTCTCGTGGGGCCCAATACTGGCAACGACGACAGCTTCTACCTGCCGACTGGCTTCAACACGACGACGAGCTGGTCGGGCCTGTACAACACAAGCGTCGGCGGAGCGACCGCGCCGGACGCCGGCGTCCCCACTGGAGGAACGGCCGGCCAGAACGTCTGGAAGTGGGTACGCATGACGGCGCTGCCCGGCGCCGGCGGCGGCACCGGGCCCAGCGCCTGGATCGTGCCCAGCGGTGCGCTGACACAGAGCTTCGCGTGGGGATCGCGCGAGGACGGTCTCCTGTTCGACAAGTTCGTGTTCGGTCCGGTTGGCTCCTGCTACACCGTGGGGGATCTCGATGCGGGACGTGCGCCCACGATCAGCTGTCCGGCACCAGCGCCTCCGGATCCGCCGGCCTTCACCCGCCCCGGCCCGCCGCTGGCCACTGGCCTATCCAAGTTCCTGGGCAGCGCCCACAGCCCTGGCACTGCCTCGATGAACTTCAGCGCGTACTGGAACCAGATCACGCCGGAGAACGGCGGTAAGTGGGGCACTGCCCAGCCGCAGTCGCCGTTCGGCCCGGCCGACCAGGGATATCCGGCATTGGCAAACCCCGCGTTCAATTTCACGCTGGCACACGCGGCATACGACCTCGCGCGCGCCGATGGCGACGTCTTCAAGTGGCACAACCTGGTCTGGGGCAGCCAACAGCCAGCCTGGATCGGAAGCCTGCCGGTCGCGAAGCAGGAAGAAGCGATTCGCATCTGGCTGGCGGCGATCGTGCGCGAGTTCCCGAACCTCGATCAGATCGACGTCGTGAACGAGCCGCTGCACGCCCCACCGCGCGGCCCCGGCAACGGCAACTACATCGACGCGCTCGGCGGCGACAATGGCCTCTACGGGACCGGCTGGGACTGGGTCATCCGCGCCTTCGAGCTGGCGCGGCAGTACTTCCCCAACGCCCAGCTGCTGCTGAACGACTACGGCATCACGAACGACGGGAACGCGACCACGCGATATCTCCAGATCATCGAGCTGCTCCAGGCGCGAGGGCTCATCGACGGCATCGGCATCCAGGCCCACGCCTTCGAGTACAACTACGACAACCTCGCGGGCTCTGTCGCGACGCACACCGCGAACCTGGCGCGTCTGCAGGCGACCGGCTTGCCCATCTATGTGACCGAGTTCGACATCGATGGTATCGACCCGACGTGGGGCGTGCAGGACGACGCGGCGCAGCTCGCGCGCTACAAGGCGCTCTTTCCGGTGTTCTGGGAGAACGAGCAGGTCAAAGGCGTAACGTTGTGGGGCTACGTGCGGGGCGCGCACTGGCGCACGAACCAGGGCGACTGGCTGATGTACCCGAACGGCGCCGAGCGTCCGGCGCTGCAGTGGCTGGTTCGCTACGTCGAGAACCAGCTCGCCGTGGTGACGCCAGGGCAGTCGTTCGAGGTGGACGAGAACGTCGCTGCGGGTTCGGCGATCGGCACGGCGGTGGCGACCGATGCCGACGCGGATACGACGTTCTCGCAGTGGCAGCTCACCGATCCGAGCGGCCACTTCGCCATCGATGCGAGCACGGGGACGATCAGCCGCGCGGCAGGTGCCACGCTCGACTTCGAAGCGGCGACGAGCTACACGGTCGCCGTCTCCGTCTATGACGGCTTCCGGCGCAGCCCGCCCGAGAACGTGGTGATCAACGTCCACAACCTGAACGACAATCCGCCGGTGATCACGGCCGGCCAGTCGTACCGAATCGACGGTGGATCGAACGACGTGGTGGCCAAGGTGCTCGCGACGGACCTCGACGACACGAACCAACCGGGCTTCACGACCTTCGGACCGTGGGCGATCACCAGCGGTAACGTGAACGACGCGTTCGGCTACGACGCGGCGGGCAACCTCACCGTCGCACATCCGGAGCTGATCGACTGGCGTCGTACCTCGTACACCGTGGGGAGCAGCGTCGGTGACGGGACGAACACCAGCGCGGTCGAGGGAGTGGAAGTGATCCTGCCGGATCGAGTGAACCTGTGCTTGTCGAATCGCGTCGACCTCACGGTGCCGAAGCAATCTGCGCCGGGGCTCATTCGGGCCGGTGCCCGTCTCGGGTCCTGTCAAGCGTTCTAGCCAGCCGCGTCGGCAAGATGACGAGCGTGACCCGTACCCGTGCGGATCACGCTCGCCGTCGCCTCGTTGGCGTGACGAGCACCGATCCGCTCGTGGTCGGGGGCGCGGCAGGACGCATCCCCCTCGTGACGTTGGGCGCCGGCTGCATCCGGACGTGGAGCCACGCGAATCGATCCGGTGATCCTCCGCCACGACGAATAGTTGGGCGCACCCGAGAGCGTTCCGGCAGGTGAACACGACGGCTCACGTCATGCCTTCTTTCGCGCATGGTGGGATCTCGGCGCACCGACCGGGTACACCACCATGTGGTTGCCTTCGAGCCACGATGTCGGCGCTCTCGGGCTCAACCGGATTCGCGTGCGCGCCTATCGCGCGAACACTGC
Source organism: Vicinamibacterales bacterium (assembly GCA_036496585.1). NCBI lineage: Bacteria > Pseudomonadati > Acidobacteriota > Vicinamibacteria > Vicinamibacterales > Vicinamibacterales bacterium. The sequence continues at coordinate 84,217 of DASXLB010000039.1, read as the reverse complement.
TTCAAGCCAGCAACGCGCAGGCCTTCGCTGGAGTCTCCAAAATGTCTCCAAAACCAGGGCAGAATCCAGCGGATTCAAGTGGACGGCAGTGAACGAGACAAAACGATGTAACGGCCTGTGATCCAAGCGCTTAAACCAGAAGTCGCGCGCCATCACCATGTTAGAAACAGGCTCTGCTCCGAGTTCGAATCCCTGCCTCCCAGCCACAACATTCTCCAAGCCTCCTGCAAGGGCTTTGGCCTCAATGTGTTACGCGATCCACTTGAGGTCCCAATCCCAATGAGTGAGTGTGCCAAACCTTGGCGCGCTTCTGCGAGGCGATCGGCGCCCCATGCCGCCAAGCCCCCAACGTACAGCCTCGGTATTCGTCGGGCGGATTCTCCCGCCAGAACAGACACTCCGAGGTACATGCTCATCAAGCTGCAGGAACAAGTGCAAGGCGACGTACGTGGGTGGCCGCTCACGCCGCACGGACCGGCGAGTTGCGTACAGTCTGTTTTGCCGTAGGCGCGAGCCTCGCGATCCACAGGGACAGCAAGACGTACCACAGAAAGTACCCCGCGAACCCGAGCCGCTGCGCCAGTCCGGGACGATTCGCGAGCGGCGGGATCGCGTGGTGGAGCACGTTCGCCGCAAACGCCGACAGTGCGATGACGGTGATAATCACAAAGGGCTTCAGCAGGCGGCGCAGGCGCGCGTCACGCGTCAGCTTGCGCAGCAGCACTCCGATGGCAAGGAGCCAACAGATACTCGACAGTAGCAACATCACGACGTGCCCGACGGTCGATGGCGCCTGCATCTGGGGCGAACCGTATCGCATCACGGCCGGAAACACGCCAGTGCCGGCGAACGCGATGCCGGAGCCCGCCAACAACCAACGCAGTACGCCGCGGCGTTCATCGGCTTCGGTCGCAATGGCCACGCCACACGCCGCGAGCAAGAGGCCCGGCGCCATGAACCCGAGAACATTCCAGGCGAGCGCGTGCGGCGCACCAACGGCTCCGAGTTCGCTGACCGCCCTCGTGAGCTGGCTGTAGTCGGTCCGTACGGCACCAAAGGCGACGAGCGCTATCCAGAAGAGGGCGGCCGCAAGCGCGCCCCAGACCCACGCGCGGACTTCACTCGTGTGTGCTATGCTCATATCGTTAGTTTAACTAACGGTCTCATGAGTGCCATTCGAAAGTCAAACCTGGATGAGGCAAGCGACCAACTGATGTTCGTCACTGGTTACGTGTATCGCCTGCTACACGCGAAGGCGCGCGCGCTTGGCATCCGGTGGTCAGGACTGATGGTGTTGGTCGACCTCGACCGTCTGGGACCGACCGAGCAACGGACCTTGGTCCAGATCGAAAAAATGCGAGGCTCGACGATGACAGTGCTGCTTCAGGACCTGGAGGGACGCGGCTGGGTCGAGCGCGAAACCCCAGAGGGCGACGCCCGCGTGGCGCGCGTGTTGATCACCACATCGGGCCGGACCGAACTACGGCGCGCGGGATTGCTGTTGCGTGAGCATTTGAATTCAGAGCTCAGCGGGATGTCGCCAAACGTTCTGCGCGGTGTCGCAGCGTCGCTGCAGCCCCTGTCCGCTGCGCTCATGCAAAAGGGACTGACTTCGGTTCGCGATTCGGGCTCGACGACCCGCACGACGACCCCCACGACGCCGACGCGCTCAACGAGGACACGCTGAGCCGTTCACGATGATCTCAACGGGTCATTGCGAGTGCGATCTGATTTCACAGACCAGCTCGGCGCGACAAAGCGTGAAGAGCTACCAGACTGACGTCGCCTTGTCCAAATTTTGTATGCCGATTTCGGACAGTCATCCTGAGGTTGCACCTGCAACTCGGGCCCGCTCAATCACTTGATCGGGCTTCGGGTCACGCCGCGGTGACGAGGTAGTTGCGAATTCCGTCCCTAACACCCAGCCACTTCCATCGAAGCCACCCAACGTCTGGCGCTGCAAGCAGTTGAGCGTTCCGAATTTCGGCAGCGTCACGCCCGCACGCGCGACGGCCGGGTCACCCGCCGACCAAACATCAGCGTTATCAACAAGTTGTCGTAAATCCCGCTGGTTCGAATCCCAGGCGGGTGTTCGGCGGAACCGGTCGTGCTCGGCCAGGTATGAGTCTCGCCGCCGGTGTTAGAGTTGTCGCTTATGGAAGTCTTCCCGGGCGTCTCCATGGACCCTGACATTCGCTTCGGGAAGCCGTGCCTCAGCGGCACGCGCATCGACGTCGCCACGATCGTCGGCGCGTTGGCAGCTGGTGAATCGGCCGACACCGTAGCCGCGGAGTACGACCTGAGCCTCGAACAGGTCCGCGCCGCGTTGGCGTACGTCGCGCACGTCGCCGCGCACCTCCCGCCAGCCGTTCGTCACGCATCGTGAAGGTCCTGCTGGACGAGAACTTCCCTTTGGGATTGGTTCGCGTCCTCGAGTTGGACGGCGTGCAGGTTGAGCACATCATCACGCTCGGCTGGCGCGGCGCATCAGACACGCGAATCCGCACGCGACTCTCCAGTTCCGAGGTCCTCTTCCTCACACAAGACGAGGATTTCCTGTTCGGTGAGTCCGTGGCATCTATTGTCGTGGTCTCGCGCGTCCGTCAGGCCCGACGACTCACGGAACGGATCGAAGTCTGGCGCAGGGCCGTCGAGGAACTCTTGAGCGCACCCCAGTCACTGCGGCTGTTCGAACTCACCGACGAAGGGGTTCTCATCCCGTGGCGAGGCGCAACTCACAAGGGAGAGGGTGCCGATGGCTAAGATACCCGCGCGGCGAAAGTCGGCAGTTCCGCGTGGTCGGCCCACAGCAGTCCACCAGTTCCTTATCGTGTTCCGTCTCCTTGACGCCGATGAGAAACACATGGTGTCGATCGGCATTCCTACCGACGATGATCCCGAAGATCGGCCGGTCGTTCCCGGCTGGGAGGTTTCCGTGTCGAGCTATTTCGGGTCTCGCCCCTGGCACGCTCTTCCCACGCTGTACGCCTACGACTTTGGCGACGACTGGGAGCATCTGCTGGTGCACGAGGGGACGGAGTTGGCCGAGACCTCGCTGAACTACCCGCGGTGTCTGGCCGGCGCTCGACGATGCCCGCCAGAGGATTGTGGTGGGGTGCGTGGCTACCTTGATTTTCTGAAAATCATCGCGAACTCGAAACACTCGGAGCACGCGTCAATGATGCAGTGGGCCGGCGGCGACTACGACCCGGACGCATGCGATCCGGAAGGCGTCGTTTTCCAGGATCCCCGCAAACGTTGGAAGGTCGCGTTCCAACAGTAGTCACCAGAGCCACCAGCTGGCGCTCGCCTGAAAAGTCGATGGTTACAAGCAGTCGCTGGGAGGAACTGGGTGCACGCCCGACGCGCATTAACCCGCCTGTATCAACCAGTTGCGAAAGCCGTCCCTGACGGCCAGCCACTCTGCCCTTTTTGCACAATTCCTTAATAATTTCAGCGATCTTCGTCCCAGAGAGGCCGAAGTGACATTTTCGAGTGTCATTTTGATCAACTTCAGGGTACTCGTGCACGACGCTCTTCCCGATTCGCGAATGAGTGCGGCTGCTCGCTGACTCATTTCCATGCAACGGTTCGTGTGGTCGAGGCTGCGCGATTGCTTCGTCGACATCCCTGGTCGATAGACGCGGTCGCTCGAAATGTCGGCTGGGCAAGTAAGAAAAGACCTCCATAAGTGGTTTCGGCGGCTTCTAGACCTATCTCCGGCTCAATGGCGATCAATGAGTGAGGCGGCGGTACAATCGAGACTCCGAACATTGACGAGTGATTTGCCCGTGCATGGAATCTCCTGAAGCATTCGTTCTCGAGACGATGCAAAGCCAACGTGGCGCAACGACTTATGAAGGGCCGACACGCGTAACGTGGAGCGCGGCAGTAGGGCCGCAGTGAGATGGCTGGGCTAATCGTCGTCTAGCGGGATCTCGAATCCGGTCGCTCGGGCGTTAAGTACTCCGATGAATCTCGGGTGCACTGCATTTTGACGACGGCGCACCACGCATGCTTTGTCGTTGAGTTGTGAAATATGGGAATTGACTCCAATACCTTGCGGTTTCTCTCATTGGCTCAACAGTATCGCGTCAACTTTGCCCGCACCCTCATGATTGGTCGGCAACGCCTGTATGTCGCACCCGAGGGGGCGCCCGCGTATCTCCGTGATGCGGTGGGATCGGGGCCTTATGCTGAAGAGGTTTTCCGGTTTCTCGGCGCCGACGTCATCGACTCATTAGATCGATCTAACTACGAAGGTGCGACGATTCTTCACGATCTTGGTACTCCGCTTCCGGAAGGCATCCTCGCTCGTTACAGTCTGGTCTTTGACGCAGGCACACTTGAACATGTGTTCAATTTTCCTCAAGCGCTGCGCAATTGCATGGAACTCGTCGCCGCTGATGGGCACTTAATTACCTGTTCAGGTGTAAATAATTTTTGTGGCCACGGTTTTTACCAGTTCAGCCCGGAGCTATTTTTTCGGGCGCTTTCGCCTGACAATGGCTTTCAGGTCGTGCGAATGATCGCCTGTGATGCCAGGGACCGGGCGGCTTGGTTTGAAGTAGCCGATCCGATGTCGATTGGCGGCCGCGTTGAGCTAGTCGGGCCTTACCAAGTGATGTTAATGGTGCTGGCGAGACGCGTCTCGATGGTAACGCCTTTTCTGACGATGCCGCAGCAGTCAGACTACGTTTCGGCATCGAACACCGGTGACCATCCGGACCACTGGACCGCGGCGCCTGCACGGCTGACAGTGCGAGATCTGTTACCTAAGACACTGATTAGCGCGCTAAGGCGACGCCGGTCAGTGGCCCAGTACCGACATCCCGGCTTCAAACGCCTACCCTTCGAATGAAGGTTATAAGCACTTCGATATTGGACCCGCGGGTGAAGAGATCCAGCACCGTCAACGTCCGGAACCGCCGGCCGTCGGTGAGCTCTTCGGCGACGAAGTCCATGCTCCAGATGTCGTTCCGCGCCATCGCCGGGCGCCGCTGCTCGCGATGGACGGCCGTCGCGTGGCGCTCACGGTCGCTGGCGCCGCAGCGCCAGCCCTTCCTCGGTGTACACCCGGTAAAAGGGCTCTTTGCCGACCTCCCAGCCTTCTCGGTGGAGGAGGATGCGGAGACGCCGGTAGCCGAATCGGACACGCGTCTGCGCGAGCTCTCGCATGCGCGCCCGGAGAGCGGTCAGCGGGTTGCGACGACTCTTGTAGTACGCGGTCGACCGCGTCGCGCGGATCACGCCGCACGCCCGGCGTGCGCTGATGGCGTAGTGCCCCGTCAAGTACCGCATCACGTCTTTCTGCTTGACGGGTTTTAGAACTTTTCTTGGATCACGTCCTGCAGCATGACCTTGTCGAGCGACAAGTCGGCGACCAGGCGCTTCAGCTTCGTCACCTCGTCGCGGAGCTGCTTCAGCTCGCGCGCTTCACTGGGCTGCACGCTGCCGTAGACCTTTTTCCAGCGGTAGAAGCTCTGCTCGGAGATCCCCACCTTGCGGCACAGATCCCCGGTACGCCCTGGGCCGCCTGCTGCAACACGGCGAGAACCGTTTCTTCACGGCACGCCTCCTGGCCCGTCTGGGCCGGATTATGCCGCAGACTCACCCAGCGTTTGGCCTGAAAAACCCGGAGCCCCTCAGTTCGCCCTCGTTGCGTGTATACTGAACACAATGGTTCACTATTCGCAAGGCCGTCTTGACGACTCGTTCGCCGCGCTCTCAGATGCCACTCGACGGGGCGTTCTGGAGCAGCTCGGACGTTCCGACGCGTCGATCACAGACCTTGCCGAGAAGTTCCATATGACCCTCACGGGCATGAAGAAGCACGTTGGCGTGTTGGAGGAAGCCGGGCTCGTCGCCACGGAGAAGGTCGGGCGCGTGCGGACCTGCACGCTCGGCCCGCGCCGACTGGAGGAAGAGACGGCCTGGATCGAGAGGCATCGCCGGCTGTGGGACGCGCGCTTCGACGAGTTGGACAAGATTGTCGAGGAATTGAAACGGAAGAAGAAGGGCGATGGACGTAAGAAGAGAGAATGAGGCCACACCGGTGAAGAACCGCACGACTGTCGAACGGAAGTCCGAGCGTGAGCTCGTCGTCACCCGAACGTTCAACGGTCCGGCGCGCATCGTGTTCGAGGCGTGGACCAAGCCCGAGCTGTTCAAGCAGTGGTGGGTACCGAAGTCGTTGGGGATGTTCTTGCGTTCCTGCGAGATGGATGTTCGCGTCGGGGGCGGCTACCGTTTGGTGTTCGGTCACGATGCCTCGAACGCTGCCGAGTTCTTCGGTCGGTATGTCGAAGTGACACCGCACTCGCGCCTCGTCTGGACCAATGACGAAGGCGGTGACGATGGGCCCGTCACCACAGTGACCTTCGAGGAAAAAGGTGGCACGACGCTGCTGGTGATGCGCGAGCTCTATCCCTCGAAGGAAGCTCTCGACGCGGCCGGCACCGGGGCGGCGGATGCGATGGGCGAGACATTCGACCAACTGGACGAGCTTCTCGTCACGCTGGGCGCGACCCGGACGTCGCAGGAGACCCTGTAGAATCGGCGACCATGAGACTCGCTCTTGCGGCCGCGTTCGTGGCCCTCGTCGTCCAGGCCCCGCCGGTCGATCGTCACGTCGTCGTGATCAGCATCGACGGACTGGCGGCCTACGCCCTCGCCGATCCGGCGATTCCGTTGCCGACGCTTCGGGCGCTGGCGCGTGACGGGGTGATGGCTGAGGCCATGATTCCCGTCAATCCGACGGTGACCTGGCCTAATCACACCACGCTCGTCACGGGCGTCCCGCCGGAACGCCACGGATTGCTCTACAACGGATTGCCCGTCCGCGCGGCCGCCGGGTCGACCGATGCGCCGGTCCGTATCGAGGCGCACGTCGACAAGCCGCAACTGGTCCAGGCGCCGACGGTCTATGACGCGGCCCACGCTGCGGGCCTGACGACCGCTGAGATCGACTGGGTGGCAATCGAGAACGCACCGACGATCACCTGGGCCTTCTCCGAGTACAGTAAACCGCAGGCGCCGCTGGCGCGCGAGATGGTCGCGGCCGGCGCGATTACCGACCTCGATCTCGATCTGTTTGCCAGGGCGCCGATCACGTTCCGCGATGAAATCTGGACCCGGGCCGCCGAGTTCCTGATCGCACACCACCGGCCGAATCTGCTGTTGCTGCATCTGCTGACGACCGACAGCATGCAGCACCAGGCCGGCGCGCGATCGCTTGGCGCGCAGACGGCCATCGCGCTCGCCGATGCGCGCGTCGCGCGCGTGGTCGACGCCGCGCGACAGGCCGGACTGCTGGCCCAGACGACGTTCGTGATCGTGTCGGATCACGGCTTCAAGACGTTCAAGCAGCGCGTTCGCGCGAACGTCGTCCTGAAGGAAAAGGGTCTCGGCAGCCGCGCCTGGGCAATTGCCGAAGGCGGCACGGCGATGATTTACGTCACCGACAGCGTGGACAAGGCCGCGACGATCACGGCGGTGAAGGCCGCGTTCGAGGGCACCGCTGGCGTCGGCACCGTCCTGACGCCATCGGAGTTCGCGGCCGCCGGGTTTCCATCACCAGACGTGCAGCCGCGGATGGCCGAAGTCGTCGTCGCGGCGCGCGAAGGCGTGGCCTTCGTCGATGGTATCGACGGCCCGGCGATCGAGACCGTGCCCGCCGGCGCGAACATCGGCGCACACGGTTACCTCAATACCGATCCGGACATGCGCGCCGTGTTCATCGCCTCCGGCGCGGGCGTACGGAAAGGCGCGACGCTCGGCGTGATCTCCAACCTCGACGTGGCCCCCACCCTTGCCGCGTGGCTCGGGGTGTCATTGCCTTCGGCGACCGGACGTCCGCTATCGGCAGCCATCGCCCGTTGATGCGCTGCCGCCGGATTGGTTGACGTCGCCCCATGTCTGGGGTGTGATGAATGGTCCCACCCTTCAATGATGAGCCTGTGGATCGCCGCGCACGCGTGAGGCTGCGAGCGAACTGCGCCTGACCGACCGATCATGGCCAGGTTTACGACTGACCCAGCGGGATAAGTCGTGGCTCGGGCATCGAGGTCCAATCGGGTCGTTTACCGCGTGCTCGCCGGCTTGGTTGCCAGGGGCCGCGATCGCGCGGCCCGATGTTCGTGCGAATCTGTGACGTCGCCTGACGATTTGCTCACTGTCGCCAATCCTCGGTCGAGGTCGGCGGAGAGCCGGCGCACGTCCGTTCGTTCGAGCAGTTGTTGAAGCCGCGGATCGCATGCCGCCACATCGACGCCGTTCTTGTCGGCGACCAGACACAGCACTTCGAGAATGGCCGTCAGCTCCTGCTCGGCCAGCAGATTGATCTGCAGATCAAGATGGGCGCGCTTGTCGGCCTGCTGAGTCATCCGGCCCTGTGCCATCAGGACGAAACCCGTGAGGACAATGGCTTCAAGGGACACGGCCAACGTCAGCAAATTGAACGGGAAAGGATCGAACGCCGCGCGATGCAGGTTCAATCCGATCCACGTGGCGAACCAGACGATATGCGCGACGATGAAAGAGGGGCTGCTCGCAGCCCTGCTGACCGCATCCGTGAAACGGTCGATGACCGACCGGCTCTCCTGTGTGCCCCGCTCCAAGTTGACGATGGCTTGAATGTTCTGCAGTTCCGGCGTGCTCGCCGGCGACGAAGGTGTCCCAGGCACGATTCCTCAGGTATCAACTTCGATGCCACAAGCTCGTCCAGGAATTCGCTCAAAACCCTCCCAACAAGTCCTCCGTGATGCAACTGCTGGCGGGTACGTAGCGGAGTGCTCAGACTTGGTTGGGCGGCCGCCTGCATTCGCGCCAATTGGGCGGTCCAACCGCCTAGGTCTGCCTCTTGGGAATGTGTTCGTCAGTTCTACAGTTACCGCGGCATTGCGGTGTCGAGTCATGAGGCAGTGAACTCGTTCGACTTCAGCGCAGGCGTGTTCGCTGGGCGCTATCGAATACGTCGGCCTCGTCTGGAACAGCGCCAGCGTCGGCGGCGCTCGGCGCCGAGAGCTATGTCGTCGACACGCTCTTGCGAACGACCCCGTCAACGGTTGACAAGGACAACGCGGCGTCGCGTCGACGAGGCCGACGCACAGATGCGCCAGGGAGCGGAGGCGACACGCAAGGCGATCTCGCACGCGATGTATTGGACGTTCCTCGCGTGCGTTGGCTCCCGTTTTGCTCGCTTCTTTTCAGAGACATCGATCCTTCACCTTCTATCTGGCGAAATCAACGCTCACGGTCCGACGACCCAGGGAGACTGACATGGCCGACGCTCGAACTCTGCACGACGCATTCATCGATGAGCTGCGCGACTCATACGATTCCGAGAAGCAACTGACCAAGGCGCTACCAAAGCTGGCAAAGGCGGCCTCGGATCCGAAGCTCCGCCAGGCCTTCGAGAGCCATCTGAAGGAAACCGAGAATCAGATCAAGCGATTGGAGCAGGTGTTTGCCAGCCTCGACGAGAAGGTCCGCGGCAAGCACTGTGACGGGACCGCCGGCATCATCGAAGAGGGCAAGTCGGTCATGGAAGAAGACTTCGACGACACAACGATGGATGCCTGCCTGATTGCGGCCGGTCAGCGCGCTGAGCACTACGAAATGGCCGCCTACGGGACGTTGATCGCCTGGGCAACGTCGATGGGGCACGACCAAGCCGTGAGGCTATTGCAGCAGAATCTCGACGAAGAAAAGGCGGCCGACAAAAAGCTCTCTGCGCTGGCCGAGGGGGGCATCAATCAGAACGCCGCCGACGCTGCCCATCCCGGCAATGGCGACGAAGAGGAACTCGCGGCCGTCGGCGCTCCAAGGACGGCAAAGAGCAAGTCGGGCCGCCGATAGCTCCGGCCGAGCTGAGCGCTGCCGTCGAGTTGCACGCGGGCGATCGAACGACGAGAACGTCCGAGCGATTCTCCCTAGGCCGTCCAGTTTCTCAAGGATGTGCTCGCTGCGCCAAGCGCGACGGTTTAGGGAGCGTCTTCATTCTCGTCGGCGGCGGTCGAAGAGGAACAACGGATACGGTTCGGCCGTCTCCGCCGCGTCGCTTTGCCGCAGCTGGCGCTCCGTCGCGTCGACCGCAGTCCGGATCCGTTCCGCCGCGTTCTGTGCCGGCACCCGACGATCGCGCACGCGGTTCCGCCAGTCTGGCTCTCGCAGGGTCCACACCGACTCTGGATCGCGCGGAATACCCTGCGGTGACGATGCCGCCAGCGTCGACTCGAACCGGGCACCGAGTTTTTGCACGGCGGCGTGCGCCCGCCGATTGCGCAGCGCAATGCGCGCTTCCAGACGCTCGACATGCAGGGTCGTGAACGCAAACTCCACGAGCATGTTGGCCGAATCGGCAAACACGCCCGTGGACCAGAAATGTGCGCTCAGCACAAATCCCCATTCGGCTTCCGACAGCGCCGGATCAAGGCGGATCTGGAGGATCCCGACCGCTGCTGTCATGCCATCAGGTACGATTCCGAAGCAGACACCATGGCCTTGCGCGCGCTGCTGGTGTGACCATTCGACAAACCCCGCGAACTTGGCGGGCGTCGGGGGTGGAGGAGCCATGTACGCGGTCACCGCGGGATCCGAGAACAGGGTGAACAGCGGATGGACATCGGATGCGGCGACCTCGCGAAGCGTCGCCAGGTCGCCATGCAGCGGTGGCACTTGATCGGTCCATCGGTCGAGCATCAAGTAATTCGATATTAACGGACCGGCTGACTCGTCAGAAGCAGTTTGCGGTTGCGCCCCGTCTCGCGGCGCCCAGCGTGGGCAGCACTCAACCCTCCGTGACCGTGTGGGAGCCCCGCCATTATGGCGGCATCGTCGCGCCTGTCAAGAGCGGCCAGACCCATTCACTTCGGATCGGGTTGACGCTGGAGCTTGGGTGCGTTGCCCAGTGCGCGATTGATCGCGACGAATTGACTCAGCAGCCGTCCGTCGCTCGCGACGACGTCGAATCGCGCTTGTAGATAGCTCCGTTGACTGTCCAGGACGCTGACGAAATCCACGGCTCCGCCGTCGTAGCGAGCCTGGGCAAGGTCGAGCGACTCGCGGGCGCTTTGCTCGCGCGCGACGAGGTCGATCTGCTGCTGTCGCTCCGCGGTGTATGCCGTGATCGCGTCGTCGATCTCCTTCCACGCGGCCAGCACCGTGCGCTGGTAAGCCACCGCGGCCTCCTGCTGCTCCAGCTCGCGCAATCGCACAATGGACTTGCGCCGGCCGCGATCAAACAGCGGAAGGTCGAGGCTGGGGCCAACCGACCAGAGACGGCTGCCCCAACTCAGAAACTCGCTGCCTTGGTAGGACTCGTAACCGAAGTGGGCGCCCAGGCGAATGCTGGGATACAACTGCGCACGGGCGACACCGATGCCGGCCGTCGCCGCTCGAAGACGCGCTTCGGCGGCGGCAATGTCCGGACGTCGTGACGCGACCTCGGACGGCAATCCCAGCGTCAGGTCCGGGAGCGGCATCGCCTGGTCAGTCGAGAGAGGCGCGAGCTGGTTCTGAAGCGCTCCCGGGTGCTCACCGACGAGCAGCGCGATCTGATTGGCGCTCGCCGCTTCGCGCGCCAGCAGTGGCGGCAGTTGCGACTTGAGCGCTGCCAGGTCCGCGCGCTGGCGCTCGAGGAACAGACCGTCGACGGTTCCACCCTCGACCTGGGCCTGGATGATCGACAGGCGATCCTCCAGCGCCGCGATCTGCTCGCGCGTGACGCGAATCAGCCGCTGCGTGTTCCGCACGTCGAAGAAGCCGTTGGCCAGGTCGCTCGCGAGGCTGACGCGCGCGAGATCGAGCAGCGCGCCCTGCCGCGCAATGTCGGCGTCCGCCTGCTCGACGGACGACTTGATACGTCCCCAGAGATCCAGTTCCCAAGACGCGTCGAAACCCACCTGATAGAAACCGAACGGCTCCGAGATCAACGGCACGATCTTGTCGCGGTCGGCGCCGATCGCGTCGATCAGGCGGATCCCCGCGCCGAACTCGCTTTGACGCTGGGCCGTCGCGGCGGCGGTCAGATCGACGCTTGGTCCACGCTGCGCGCTCACGCTAAGACGCTGGACGCGGGCCTGCGCGAAGTGAAGGGCGGCGGTCTGCAGATCCGGACTCACCTTGACGGCGCGATCCTGCAGTGCGTCGAGGACCGGATCGTCGAAGGCGGCCCACCAGTTCGCCGGCAAGGCCTCGCCGCTCCCGGGCGGCGAGGGCAGCGTCTCGCCCGCTCCGCGCCACGTCGTCCAATCGGGAGGCGATGGCGGCTGCGGCTTGACGTATTGCGGCGCGCCGCTGGCGCACGCACTGAGCGTCAGCGCGACCGCGCACGACGCCACATCGCGACGGCGACTGATCGAGTGAAGGAACACGATGGCGCTTCCTTTCTTACGTCAGACGGTTTCGGAATAACCACGCGGCGAGCGGCAGCGTCACCCCCGCAATGCACAGCATGGGGACGAAGTCGAATCCGATCTCGCGCAGCCCCGCGCCTTCGAGATAGACGCGCCTGACGAGGTCCATGCCGAAACGCAACGGGTTGACGTAGGTGGCAATCTGAAGCACGCGCGGCATGTTCTCGACCGGCGAATACAGGCCAGACAGCAGCATCATGGGCAGGATGAACAGGAACGTGTAGAGCATCGCCTGCTGCATGCTGACCGACAACGCCGAGATCGAGAGCCCGATGCCGACGGCCGCGGTGGTGAACGAAAGCAGTCCGAGATACAGAAGCCAGACCGAGCCGTAGAGCGGAATCTGAAACCAGAAGCGGATGATCAGCAGGATGGTCGTCGACTGCAGGATTCCCACCAGAATCGACGGCAGCGCCTTGCCGATCAGAATCTGCATCGGCGTGAGCGGCGTGACGAGGAGCTGGTCGAACGTGCCTTGCTCGCGTTCGCGCGCCACCGACAGGGCCGCCAGGAGCAGCGTCTGCAGCATGCTGAGGGCGGCGATCAGCGCCGGCATGATGAACCAGCGCGATTCCAGATTCGGGTTGTACCAGGCGCGGCGCTCGATGGTAATCGGTGGCACGCCGCCCCGCTCCTGGTTGTACGCCGCCACGACGGCGCCGATCTGTCCGGCGGCAGCGCCGGCGGTCGAGGAGTTGCGCCCGTCGAGGATCACCTGCAGCGGGGCAGGTTGGCCGGAGGCGGGCCGCGATTCGAAGTCCGCGGGAAAGCAGAGCACCAGCAGCGCCTGACCGCTGTCGATGACGTCGGCGATCTCCGAGGCGGAGCGCAGGGTGGCGACGCGGTGGAACACCGCCGTGCCGGTCAGCTTCGACAGGATTCGCATGGAGGCAGCCCCGCCACTCTGGTCCAGGACGGCGTACGGCGCGTACCTCAGGTCGTAGGTCGCACCATACCCGAAGAGCAGCGATTGCAGGAGGGCGGGGAGGAAAATGACCGCCCGGCTGGACGGATCCTTGACCAGCATCAGCAGTTCCTTCCGACACAGGAACCCGACCCGCGCCATGAAATCCAGCATCGTCCTCATACGCTCAGACCAGCCGTTTGCGCAGGCTTCGGCGCGAGGCCGCGATGAGCACGAGGCCGTAGAGCGCCAGGATCGAGCCTTCCCGGGCGACCATCGGCCAGTTGTCGCCGGCGAGGAACAGCGTCTTGACCAGGGGCATGAAATGCGTCGCCGGGAGAAACTGACTCACGACCTGGACCGCCGCCGGCATGTTTCGCAGATCGAAGATGAACCCCGAGAGCATCATGGCCGGCATGAAGCTGGCCAGCAGCGCCACCTGGCTCGCCTGGAACTGGTTGCGTGTCGTACCCGAGATGAAGAGTCCCAACGACAGAGACACGATCAGATACAGCACGGAGACCAGAGCAATGGCGCCGAGCGATCCGCGGATGGGCACCTCGAAGAAGAATCGGGCCGCGATCAGGCAGAGGATGAGATCGATGATGCCGATCACCAGGTACGGTGCCAGCTTCGCGAGCACCAGCTCCAGCGGCCTCACCGGCGTGACGAACAGCGATTCGAGCGTGCCGCGCTCCCATTCTCGAGCGATCAGCAGCGAGGTCAGGAACGCGCCAATCAGCGTCAGCACCAGCGCGATGAGGCCGGGCACGAGGTACCACGTGCTACTCGACGCTTCGTTGAACCACATCCGCGAGACGACGACGACACTGCCCGCCCCGCGGTTACCCTCGCCCGCGCGGTCGGCCTGCCGTTCGGCCCATACGCCGACGGCGCCGGACACGTAGGCCTCAATCGTCGCGGCCGTATTGGTGTCGACGCCGTTCACCAGCAGCTGCACCTTCGCCTGTCCGCGCGCCAGCTGCCGGGAGAAGTCGACCGGGATCCGCATCACGCCGCGCACCTCGCCAAGACGCATGCGCCTCACCGCGTCGGGCATGTCCGTGGTCCAGACCGGCGCGATGTACGGCGACCCTTGCAGTCCTGCGAGCACATCGCGCGCCTGCGGCGAACGGTCCTCGAGGACGATCGCCACCGGGGCGTCGGTGACATCGAACGAGAGTCCATAGCCGAAGAGCAGGATCAGCACCACGGGAAGGACCAGGCCCACGGCCAGGTTGCTGCGATCGCGGAGCAGTTGCCGCGTCTCCTTGCGCAGCAGCGCGACGAAGCGACGCACAGAGCCCGACGCGCTCATGCCGAGATCCCCTCGGCGCGATGCGCGGCGCGGGCCTGCTCGACGATGGCGATGAACGCGCCGTTCATGTCCGCGGCGTGCGTCCCAGCCTGCGCTCGGACCTCGCGCGGCGTACCGATCGCCAGCAGATGGCCCGCATCCTGAATGGCGATGCGATCGCAGTACTCGGCTTCCTCCATGAAATGCGTCGTGACGATGATCGTCACGCCCTGTCCGGCCAGCGCGGTGATCGACCGCCAGAAGGCCCGCCTCGCCAACGGGTCGATCCCGCTCGTCGGCTCGTCGAGAAACAGAATGTCGGGTTCGTGCAACAGGCCGACGCCCATCGCCAGGCGCTGTTTGTAGCCGCCCGGCAGGTCGCCACTGCGGGCCGTCGGCTCCAGGTTGAACTCCGCGAGGGTGGCGGCGACGCGCGTGCGGAGGCGCTGGCCGCGCAATCCGTAGGTGCCGCCAAAGAACTCGAGGTTTTCACGGACACTCAGATCGCTGTACAGCGAGAACTTCTGCGACACGTATCCGATATGTCCGCGGGCCTGCGCGCGCGCGGTCCGCAGGTTGACGCCGGCGACTTCGAGCTGACCGCTCGTCGCGGGCAACAGGCCGCAGAGCATACGGAACGTCGTGGTCTTGCCGGCGCCATTGGGGCCAAGCAGCCCGAAGATCTCACCCCGGCGCACATCGAAGGACGTATTCGCGACAGCCGTGAAGTCTCCGAAACGGCGCACGAGATCGCGGACCGCGATCACGACCTCGTCAGACCCGGCTGCACGCGTGTGGCTGACCGCGGGCGCCGCAGCCGTCGCGGGCGCCTCCTGCGCCTCGCTCTGCCGCAGCATCATCATGAACGCGTCTTCGAGCTCCTCCGGCCGAGGCTCTTTGATGGCCGGCGCGAGCAGCGCGTTCACGCGATCGTCGGAGGCGTTCGGCTGCGTGATGAAGCGCACGGTCCCGCCTCGCGGGACCGCGTCGAGCACGAGGTCCGTCGCGTCGAACAGCCGCGCCTGGAACAACCGCGCCGGCGCATCCGGCGGTGGCGTGGCCGTGAAGGTGAGTCCGTGCGCGCGCGTTTGCAACGCCGCCGGTGCCCCTTCGCTCAAGACCCGCCCGTGATGCATGACGAAGACATGCGTGCAGCGTTCGGCCTCGTCCATGTAGGACGTACTGATGAGGACGCTCAACTTCTCTGCGTCGACCAGCTGCTGCACGATGGCCCACAGCTCTCGTCGCGACAGCGGATCGACGCCCACGCTCGGCTCGTCGAGGAGCAGCAGGTCCGGGGATCGGACGAGGGTGCATGCCAGCCCGAGTTTCTGCTTCATGCCGCCGGAGAGCTTGCCGGCGGGCCGCCTGGTGAACGACGCGAGATCCGTCATCGAGAGGAGCCGCGTCAATCGTTCCTTGCGCACGGCCGCCGGCACGCCGTGCAGGTCCGCATAGAGATCCAGGTTTTCCTGGACGCTCAGATCCTCGTACAGGCCAAACCGCTGCGGCATGTAGCTGATGCGATCCTGGACCGCCTGCGGCCGCGCGGTGACGTCGATGCCCAGCACCCGCAGGTGACCCGCATCGGGTGTGAGCAACCCGGCAACCATGCGGATCAGCGTCGTTTTCCCCGCTCCGTCCGGGCCGACCAGGGCCGTGAGTGCACCGGCACGAACGACCATCGAGACGTCGTCGATGGCCTTTGTCGTGCCTCCGCCGGGGGCCTGAAAGTTCTTGCGGATCCCCTCGGCGACGATCGTCGCCGGAGACTCGGTCACGAGCCACCAGTCGGTAACTGCACCGTCACCGGCTGACCGAGGCGAAGGCGATCCGCGGCGGCGTCGACGAGAATGCGGACTTCGTAGACCAGGCTTGTACGCAGTTGCTCGGTCTCGACCGACTTGGGCGTGAACTCCGCCGTCGATGCGATGAACGACACTTTTCCGGTCAGCGGATCGGGTTGACTGTCGGTCAGCACGCGCGCGGACTGTCCGGGTTTGACCTTGCCGAGGTCGGGCTCCGCGACATAGACCCGCACCCATTTGGGCTGCGTCAGCGCCAGTGCGAAGACCGGCCGCTGCGGCGTCGCCATGTCGCCCGGTTCGAGCAGCCGCGATCGTACGACGGCGTCGACCGGCGCCTTGAGCTCACCTAGTTCAATCTGATGCCGGAGCAACGCCAGTTGTGCGCGCGATGCCTTGACCTGTGCCTCGGCCGTCCCGATATCTTCGAGGCGCGAGCCCGCCTCGAGGAGGCGCAGTGCCTCGCGCGCCTCGTCGGCGTGCGCCGACGTCGTCTGCACGGCGCTCTCAGCTCGATCGACGTCCTGTTTGCTGACGCCGCGACCGTCCGTCTTGCCGCTGATGCCCCGGAGTCGGGCGAGATCCTGTTGCGCTCGTGACTGATCGGCCTGCGCCGCGGCGAGGCGGCTGCGCGCCTGCTCGACCTCCTGCACGCGTGGGCCGCTGCGCACTTTGCGCAGCATCTGTTCCTGCACGTCGATTTGCGCGGCCGCCTGGTCGCCCTGCAAGGCGAGCGTTCGAGTATCGAGCCGGGCCAGGACCATGCCGGCCTTCACCGTGTCTCCCTCGTCAGCGTTCATTTCGGCGATTCGGCCGCTGCCGTCGAAAGCCAGCGAGACTTGACGGATGTCCACGTTGCCGTGGAGTACCAGCATTGAAGGAGATTCAGCGGTCCTGCGGTGGGTCCACACGAACCAGCCGACGGCAAGCAATACGGCGAGAACGGCCAGAGCCAGGAGTCTTCTCATGAATCAGCGTCCTTCTCCGCGTATCGCTCCGTTCATTGGATCGCTCTTTTCAAAAACGCCGGCAGATCCGTTCGCCGCTGTTCCATGAAACCGTCGAAGGCCTTCGTCCCGAGGCCGAGGAGTTCGACGATCATCGGCCGTGCAGCGAACGGAAACAGGCAACTGCCGGCCAGCGTCACGAGAAACTGCTCGGCCGAAAGCGGAGCCACGTTCGTCGCTTCGGCCCGCTCCGCGATCTGGGCGCGCAGCTTTCCGATCATGCGGTGCGCCGCCTGTCGCCGCTCGGCGGAATAGAAGTCGCCGACGAGATCGGGATGTCGCGCCGCTTCGCTGACGACGTAGGACAGCAGATACGGATGGCGCGTCAGCCTGGCGTGGTAGGCCTCGACGAAACGATCGATCTTGTCGTCGAGCGAGAGGTCGGACCCCAGCATCTGGAAAATGCCCGGCACGAACGACGAGGCGATGCGAAGCCAGACCGCGCGGGCGAGCGCCGCCTTCGATCGGAAGTGATAGTGAAGGAGCGCCTTGTTCACGCCGGCGTGATCGGCGATCTCCTGCATGCGTGCGCCGTCGATGCCGCGCCGCACGAAGATGTCGTCGGCGGCATCGAGGATGCGGGTCTTGGTGTCCGGCTCTCTTTGTCCAGACGGTTTAACCATCTGGTGAGCGAGCATCAATCTCGATGCCGCTGTCGGACCCGCGTTTTTACTGAGGATTTGTCGAGACTGAGGCGGCAGGCCACGGCGCACCGTTGCCGAGCCACGGTATTCCGGAGTGAACCGGCCGGTCTTGGTGGCTCGGTCGATTCCTCTCCCTAGTCCTGCCGGAGCGCCTGCATCGGGTCGACGCGGGCGGCGCGCGTTACGGGGATCCAGGCCGCCAACAGGCAGGCAGCCACGACCACCAGCAGACTTGCGGCGTACGCGACCGGATCGGTGACGTGCACGATCTGAGAGATGAACGCGCCGAATGGGGTGGCGAGCAGCACGGTCGCGAGCGTCGCGGCGAGCCCGGCGCCGCCCACCAATCCGCAGATCACCGGCCGGGCGGTCTGCGACAGCATGAACCGCGTGATCTGGCGCGACGAGGCGCCCAGCGCCATTCGTACGCCGATCTCCCGGGTGCGCTGCTCGACGAGGTACGACAGGACGCCGAACAAGCCCGACACGGTCAGCAACATGGCCAGTCCGCCGAGAATCAGCGCGGCCCAGAAGGCGATCTCCAGGAAGAATGTCTCGAGCCTCGCCACCGTGAGCATCGTCACGATCATCCCCATGTTTGGATCGATCCTGGTGAGATGGTCGAGGAGCGTTTGCCGGGCCAACCCGGAGTCGCCGTTGACGCGTGCGACCACCGACGTCTTCGGCACGTCGACGGCGGTCGGCACAAAAACGCCCGCATCCTTGACGTCGGAAAAGCGGAAGCCTGCGACATCGCGCGAGACGCCGACCACGGTGACGAGGTGCGACGGCAGCGGCGGGTTGCCGTCGGGCGCCGCCGCGGCGTCGAGTGCCGGCTCGAGCCTGAACGTCTCGCCGACGGCCTGACCACTTGGCCACAGCGCGCGCGCAACCGATTCGGAGACGATGACGACCGGATGATCCTCGCGTTCGGCCGGCGTGAACGAACGCCCACGTACGATCGGAATACCGAGCACGTCGAAGTACCCGCCCGAGACAAACTTGTACGCCACCGCTGTCTTGCCGGCCCCCGTGTCTTCAAACGCATCGCGCGGCTGGCTCAGCAGGTTCGGCCGGACGGCCGCATACGCCGAGATCGTCGCGTCGGACGCGATCGACTGCAGCATGGCCGTGCGCTTCGGTTCATTGATGATCTCGATCACCAGTGTGTCGGTGATGCGCAGTCCGGGATCGAATCGCGATGACGCGATGGCGCTGCGCAGAAAGATCGCGGCGCAGATCAACAGCAGCGCGGACGCGAAGACCTGCACGCCAATCAACGCGTTGCGCGCCCGTCCGGGACGCACGCCCTGCACCAGCTCGCCACGCAGCGTCCGCACGGGCTCGATCCGCGTCGCCTGCAGCGCCGGCAGCAGCGCGAACAGTGCCGTGGCGGCGACTGCCGCCACCACGAGGAACAACGCCACGCGCCAATCGGCCGCCGGCACGTTGAGGTCGACGTTTCCGAGATCCACCGGCATGGTGCGCGTCACCCAGTAGACGGATCCTTCGAGCGCGATACGCGAGACGAGGTATCCGCCGCCGGCCGCCGCCAGCGCGAGCAGCACGCTTTCGGTCATCAGCTGGCGGACAATGCGCCGCCGCGACGCTCCGAGCGAGAGTCGAATGCCGATCTCGCGGTGGCGCGCGACGCCGCGCGCCAGCAACAGATTGGCGACATTGGCGCAACCGATCAGCAGAATCAGCCCGAACACGACGAACAACGGCGCAAAGACGGCGACCGCTTCCATCGGCTGTGGCAGGGTGCCGCGTCTTGGGACCAGGTCGATGTTGATCGCACGGCGATCGGCGGCGGAACCTTGCTGATTGGCATCCCAGGCTGACAACTGCGCGCGGGCACTCCCCACCGACAGGCCCGGCTCGAGCCGACCCACGACGTCCACGCCGGCCGTGTCCTGCCTGCCCGCATCCTCAGGGCGGAACTGCGCCCGCTGTGACAGGGGGGTCCAGAAGTCGGGCCCGTTGACCTCGAGGCCACGGAATCCCGCCGGCATCACGCCGACGATCTCGAACGGCGCGCCGCCGACCAGCACCGTCCGTCCAATAACCTTGGGGTCGCTATTGAAGCGGCGCTCCCATCCCTTGTGGCTCAGCACGACGACACGATTGCCGCCCGATCGTTCGTCGTCCGATGGCGCGAGCGCGCGGCCCAAGACGCTCGTGACGCGGAGAACCTGAAAGAAGTTTCCGGACACGAGGGTGACCGCCATCATCTGACCCTCGACGCGCGCGTCGACGTCGGGCAGCGCCGCGTAGGCATCGGTGAAGATGCGGGTGTCTCTGCGCAAGGCGTCAAAGCGCGGCCGCGTCAGGAGCGGTCGATTGCCATCGGTCTGCCGCACCCGTTCGATGCCGTACATCTCGGAAATGCCGGGCACGGCGTCGGCCCGAAAGAGGAACACGTTCAGGATCGTGAAGAGAACCGCGACGACGCCGAGGCCGATCGCGAGAGTGCCGACGATCGTGATGGCAGTCAGCGGCGCGCGTCTGAACGCGCGCAACGCGTAAAGAAGGTCGCGGCTGGTGTCGTCGACAAAAGCGGTGCCGCGCTCGTCGCGGCATTGGTCGGCCGCCACGCTCAGCGATCCAAACCGGGCCCGCGCGGTGTGGCGCGCCCGCGCCGGCTCCATGCCCTCGTCAATCAACTTTTTCGTCTCGCACTCGATGTGGAAGGCGAGCTCGTCGTGGAGGTCGCGCTCGACGGGGCGCGGTCTGACCAGGGCGCGCAGGCGAAGTCTCCAGTCGCGGAGGTTCATGGCTTACGCAAGCTTCATCACGCGCTCAATCGCGTGCGAGATCCGCTCCCATTCGCGCGCTTCGATGGTGAGCTGACGGCGGCCCGACGTGGTGAGCCGGTAATACTTGGCCCTGCGGCCGAGTTCGGACACCTGCCACTCGGCTTCGAGCCAGCCCTGATGCTCGAGCCGGTGAAGGGCCGGGTAGAGCGAGCCCTGGTTGATCTGCAGCACGTCTTCGGAAATTTCCTGCAGACGCTCCGAGATCGCCCATCCATGCAGCGCGTCCTTCTGCAGCGCGCGCAGGATGAGCAGGTCGAGCGTGCCGGGCAACAGCGCTGGAACTCGGGCCATGATGTCGACTGTCGACACTAAGGGTTCTTGATGTCGACTGTCAACACCAAGCTGCTGGAAGAGTGAGACGACCGGCGAGGGGACTTCGTTCCGAGCCGTCAGCCGGTTGCCAGATCCGAGTGGCGCTTTGCCACGTCGTCGCCTGCCCATAGGAATGGGCGATGCGGCAGAGCATCGACTCGCCGAGCCGTCGGCCGGTGAACTGGATGCTGTCGGGCAGACCGTCCGAAGAAACACCGCTCGGTAGGCAGATCGCGGGCACGCCGGCCAGATCCATCGCCATTGTGAGTCGGCGCTGCGCGGCGAGGCGGACCACGCCTTGTGATAATCCGGCAGCGCGCCGTCGAATGTCCGGTTCGCTCATCAGTGCTTCGCTCCTCGATCGGCGTGCGAGGAATCCGAGCGCGCACAGGCGTCGACATCGCCGCCGAGGCAGCCCCGGCGATACAGCTCTGCGGCGCGCGCGGGATCTCTCGGCAGGTCGCCAGCTCCGAGTTCGTAGAGACGGCCCAGGTTCGTGCATCCGGCGGCGCTGCCGCCCTCGCAGGCGCGCTGATAGAGCGGGGCGGCGCGCGACGGATTCCTGGTCAACCCGCCAACGCCAGACTCGAACATGGCGCCAAGATTCGCGCAACCGCCCGCGTGGCCGCCGTCGCAGCCAGTCCGGTACAGCGCCACCGCGCGTGCTTCGTCTTTCGGGACGCCGCGGCCGAAGTCGTAGGCCACACCCAGGTTGGTGCACGACTGTGCGTTGCCGGCGTTGCAGGCGCGGTCGTAGAGTGACGTCGCGCGCCCGTCGTCTTTCGGCACGCCGCGGCCCTCCCCGTACATCACTCCGAGATTGGCGCAGCCCTGCACGTCACCGCCGTCGCAGGCGCGGTTGAAATACGACGCGGCCTTGACCTCGTCCTGGGGCAGTCTGCCGGTGGCGTGATCGTAGTGCCAGCCGAGGCTTCGACAGCTCGCGGCGTCGCCCGCAGCGCACGCCCGTTCGCAGCCGGTCACGTCATCCGAGGCACAGAGCTTCGCGTACTCGGCCGGCGTCACCGGACTCGCGCTCTCGGCGACACCGGGCGCGATCGGGCCAGTCGGAGCGGGGGTGGTGACGACACGGGGCGACCGCGACGTTCGATGCGAGAGGAGCCAGCCGGCGATCGCCGCGATCGCCAGGCAAGCGAGAAGAAAGCCGCGCGCGGACAAGCGCATCGTCTCAGAGTGTAGACGAGCGCTCTCAGATCGTCGCCACGCCGCCGACGGGGCTTACTGCGCCCTGACCTCGACGCTCTGCCCGCGGATCGTCGTGCGTCGCAGCGCCGTGACGACGCGGCCGGCCAGGTTTTGTGGGACTTCGACCAGCGAATAACCGGCGTTCATCTGGATCTTGCCAATCTGCCGCGAGGTGATCCGGGCTTCACCCGTGATCGCCCCGACGAGATCGCCGGGCCGCACGCCGTCCCGGTGGCCGGCGCCGACGCGCACCAGCACCATCGGACCAGGCGCGTCGCCTTCGGCCTCGTCGTGATCATCGACAGCGCGGCCGGGTCCGTTCGCCTTCGTCGTCTGCGGCGCGACAGCCTCTTCGCGCTCGCCGTGCAGCATCGCGACGGCGGCCGCCGCGATATCGAGCAGATCGAAGTCCTCGGCGAGTGAGGCAACCAGTGCGCGCGTGTGCGCGAGATCACCGGCAGCGACCAGACGCTGCTTCAGAGCGGTCCGCGTGATCTCGAGCCGCTTCGCGCGCAGGGCGTCGGCGGTCGGCAACGGCGCCATCTCGATCCGCTGTTTCGTCAGCGCCTCGATCTGCCGCAATGTGCGGCGCTCGCGCGGATCGACGAGGGTGATCGCGACGCCGTCCCGGCCGATCCGGCCCGTGCGGCCGATGCGGTGCACGTAGACTTCGGCGGCCGTCGGGATGTCGTAGTTGATGACGTGCGAGACGTGATCGATGTCCAGCCCGCGGGCCGCGACGTCGGTCGCGACGAGGATGTCGGTTTGTTTCTGCCGGAACATCTGCATCACGCGGTCGCGCTGCCGCTGTTCCATCCCGCCGTGGAGCGCCTGCGCACCGTAGCCATGCGCCTTGAGCGTGTGGGTGAGCTCGTCGACTTCGAACCGGGTCCGACAGAACACGATGGCCGACGCCGGATCCTCGAACTCGAGGATGCGGCCGAGAGCCTGCCCTTTCTGGGCCCGCGGCACGATGAAGGCGACCTGTCGCACGCGCGGCGGCGCGCCGGCGGTGCGCGTCTCGCCCTTGATGGTGACGCGCGCGGGCGACCGCAAGTGACGCTCGGCGATCGACGCGATGCGCGGCGCCATCGTCGCGGCGAACAACGCCGTCTGACGCGCCTTCGGGGTCGCCGCGAGAATCGCCTCGAGATCGTCGGCGAAGCCCATGTCGAGCATCTCATCCGCTTCGTCGAGGACGACAGCAGCCAGGGCGTCGAGGGTCAGGGTGCCGCGGCGGAGGTGGTCGAGCGCGCGTCCAGGGGTGGCTACCACGATGTCGGCGCCGCGCGCGAGCAAGCGGATCTGCTGCAGCATGGGCGCCCCACCGTAGAGCGGGACGACGCTCAGCGGCGTGCCGGTCGCGTACGTGTGAATCGCTTCGGCGACCTGCATCGCCAGCTCGCGGGTCGGCACGAGGATCAATCCTCGCGGCGGGCGACCGGCCGATGACGCTACGCCGAGAAGCCTCTCGATGAGCGGCAGGGCAAAGGCCGCGGTCTTGCCGGTGCCGGTGCCTGCCTGCCCGATGAGATCCCGCCCTGCGAGCAGGTGCGGAATTGCTTCCCGTTGAATCGGCGTCGGCTCTTCGTAGCCGAGCGCGGTGACGGCCTTGACCAGGCGTTCGCCAAGGCCCAAGGCATCGAATCCGGCAGGAACGCCTGCGGAGACAGAAACTCCTGCCGGCATGGGACTAGACCTCTCGCACGTTCTCGGCGCGCGGACCCTTCGGGCCCTGCCCCGTCTGGAACGTCACCGCCTGGCCTTCGTGCAGCGACGCGAACGACGCGCACGCCGACTGGTGAAAGAAGTACTCCTGGCCCGAATCCGCCATGATGAATCCGAAGCCCTTGTCCGAAACGAGACGCTTGATCGTGCCTTGCGTAGCTGCCATGTAGACCTCCCAGGTCAACCATGAAAACGCCCCTGAGCCGGGCACGCGGAACATCCGCGCGGCGGCAAACTCATCTGCGTGATCCTGGAAGATTCGGAGAAGCCCGCGGACGTGCGGGGCAACGCGAAGTGTCTGGTTCAGCGTAGAGACGGGGTGTCGAAGCCGTTAGTATAGCACAGTCGCCGGCAGGCCCCCCGGGCAGGGCGCCGCGCCCTCGGTTGGCACTGAGCCGACCCGGCGAATCGGGCGCGTCAATCATATAATTCCGCGCGCGGCGGCATGTGTTCCGGCGCCCGCGAGGAGACTTCGACATGAACCGCCGACAGTTCCTGCGGTCGACGTTGCCCGTCGCGCCGCTGCTGGTCACGCGCGAGGCATCGTTGACGGCGCAGAGCGCGCCTCCGCCGGGAGCGGACGGCTGGACCCCGCTCTTCAATGGCCGCAATCTCGACGGCTGGTACAGCTTCCTGCAGCGATCCGGGCGCGGCGCCGCCGAGAAAATGGGCTACGTCGCGGTCGAGAACGGGATGCTGCGCATCATGGGCCGGGATGTGCCGAACGAGAACGTCGAGAGCGGATATCTGTCGACGCTGGCCGAGTACGAGAACGTCCGCATCCGGGTCGAGTACAAGTGGGGCGTCAAGCGATTCGCGCCGCGGCTCGAGAACAAGCGCGACAACGGACTCCTCTACTACATCGTCGGTGAGGACCGGGTGTGGCCGCGGTGCATCGAGTGCCAGATCCAGGAAACGGACACCGGCGACGTCTTCTTCGTCAGCGGTACGCGCGGTGTCCAGGGGACGCTGCCGGGTTTCGGCGGCGGCGGATTCCCGAAGCTCATCACGGGCGCGACGGGCCCGACACCGCCGACAACCACCCGACTTCTCAAGGACGGCGACTTCGAGAAGCTCGACGACTGGAACACGGTCGAGGTGATCACACAGGGCGCCAGGGCCACCCATCTCGTCAACGGCCGCATCGTCAATCTGCTCCAGAATCTCGAACAGACGGACGCGCAGAACGCCGGGCAGTTCGTCCCGATCGTCCGCGGGCGGATCGGCATCGAGATCGAATTCGCCGAGATCTGGTTCAGGCGCATCGACGTCAAGCCGCTCTGACCGCCGTGCGAGGCGTCGCCCTATTGCTGCGCGATCACCCACATATCCGGAAACTTCATGAGCACGCTGGCCGGATCCTCTTCGAGGCGGGTCAGCCCATCGATCATCTCGACGAGCTCGCTGTCGGACAGGATCCCCCTGTCGCGTGCGAGCGGACCGGCCGCCTCGGCAGTGAGGCGATAGGTACGCTTCACCAGCGCGGAGTCATGTTCGAAAACCACCACCGCGCCGGCTTGGATGCGCGAGGCGCCTGCATCGCGGAAATAGCGGACGAGCCGGCGGCCGCACCTGGGACTCTGAAACAGGCCGTTCCACAGTCGGTTGATCAGCGGCAGGGCGCTCGACTCCGGATCGCTCGCCTCGGCCACGAAATCGCCCTCGAAGGCCACCGCATAGCCGCCCGGTCGAACCACCCGCATCATCTCGCGCACACCGGCCATCGGATCGGTCAGGTGGATCAGCAGATACCGGCAGAACACGACGTCGAACGACGCATCCGCGAACGCCAGGCGCGTGACGTCGCCGTGCTGAAAGCTCACGCCCGCGGGATTCGGCTGCGTCGACGCAAAATCGACCATCGCGGGGTCGTATTCGACGCCGATGCACTCGGCCGCCCCGAGGGCCGCCGACAGAAGCCTGGTGGTGTTGCCCTGGCCGCACCCCAGGTCAAGGCACCTCAGCCCAGGAATCGGTGGCAATCGGGCGAGCACTTCGCGGGTGTGCGGCTCGAGCATACGGGCAAGGATCTGCTGCCGTTCGGGGTTGCGTTCGTCAATCGTGTAGCTCATGCGTAGCGGATTCTAGCCCGAACATCGCGCGATGACGTTCGTGCGCGAATTGGCGCTCGTCCGAACTTCAGGCGGCTCGGACTTACGCCCGGCGCGCCGCCTCGATTTCCGCGACGTCGATCTTCTTCATGGTCATCATCGCCTCGAAGGCACGCCGAGCCTGTTCGCCGCCGGCCGCAAGCGCGTCGGTGAGCACGCGCGGCGTGATCTGCCACGACAGTCCCCAGCGATCCTTGCACCAGCCGCAGGCGCTTTCAGCGCCGCCATTGCCGACGATCGCGTTCCAGTAGCGGTCCGTCTCTTCCTGTGTGTCTGTCGCAATCTGAAACGAGAAAGCCTCCGTGGGCTTGAACGCCGCGCCGCCGTTGAGGCCGAGGCAGGGAATCCCGAGCACGGTGAACTCCACGGTCAGAACGTCCCCTTTCTTGCCGCTTGGATAGTCGGCCGGCGCCTGATGGACCGCGGTCACTTCGCTATCGGGAAACGTGGAGGTATAGAACCGCGCCGCCTCGTGTGCGTCCTTGTTGAACCAGAGGCAAATTGAATTCTTGGGCTTCATTGGTGATGGGCTCCCTCGGCTCGAGATTCGGATGCGTCGATCAAGGATCCACCAGCGAACAGCGCCGATCCACTAGAATTCGAAGGCATGCCGCTCCGCAGCTTTCTTATCGCCCTGCTCGCTCTTCTGCTCCAGTTTCCGTCGACCGACGGCAAGCGCTGGTGGAGTCACGTCGAGTTTCTGGCGTCGGACGCGCTCGAAGGGCGCGAAGCCGGGTCGCCGGGATTCGAGAAGGCCGCCGCCTACGTCGAGTCGCAGTTCCGTGACATCGGGTTGAAGCCCGGCGGTATCGGCGGGTACCGTCAGCCGGTGCGCCTGGAGTCGCGGACCCTGGCGCCCGATCAAACAACGCTGGCTCTGGTCCGCGACGGTCGCGAGGAACCGCTGACGCTGCGCGAGGACGCGAGCCTCACCGCCCGCGGCGAACTCAACGGGACCGTCGACGCGCCGCTGGTCTTCGTCGGCTACGGACTGTCGATTCCGGACGCCAGGTGGGACGATCTCGACGGCCTCGATCTGCACGGCAAGATCGCGGTCTACGCGAACGTCGCGCCGCCGGCGGACATGTCCGACAACGTCAAGTCGCACGTCACCTCGACCGGCGAACGCTGGGCCGTCCTGCGCCGGGCCGGCGCCATCGGGATCGCGACGCTGCCGGCGGTCAGGCCCGGCGGAGCGGGCGGCGCGGGTCGCGGCGGGCAGGCCCCCCCGGTGATCGTACTCGCCGAGAACGACCTGCAGGACCAGGCCGGTCAAGTCGTGTCGATGACGCTGACGCGCACCGGCGCCGCCAAGCTGTTTGCCGGAACCGGGCACACGCTCGACGAGATCGACCAGCTGATCGCCGATCGCAAGGCGCTGCCGCGGTTCCCGCTCCCGGGCCTGCTGCGCGCGCACGCCACGCTCCAGCGTACGCCGATCGAATCGGCGAACGTCATCGGCATCTTCGAAGGATCAGATCCGAAGCTGAAGGAAGAGTACGTCGTGATGTCGGCGCACCTCGACCACCTCGGCGTCGGCCGGCCGGTCAACGGCGACAGCATCTATAACGGCGCAATGGACGACGCGTCCGGCGTGGCGTCGGTGATCGAGATCGCGCGGCTGCTGCGGCAGTCGGGAGCGAAGCCGAAGCGGTCGGTGCTGTTCATGACGCAGACGGCGGAAGAGAAGGGGGAGCTGGGGTCGAAATACTTCGCCGCGCACCCGACCGTGCCGTTCCTCGCGATCGTCGCGGACATCAACCTCGACATGTTCCTGCCGCTCTATCCATTGAAGGTGATCGAGGTGCAGGGGCTGGCCGAGTCGACGCTCGGCGAGACGGTCCGCGCCGCGGCCAGGGATCAGGGGGTCGACGTCCAGACCGATCGCGAGCCGGAGCAGAACCGGTTCATCCGGAGCGACCAGTACAGCTTCATCAAGCGCGGCATTCCGGCGCTCGCGTTCAAGTTCGGCTACGAGTTCGGATCACCCGAGGAGCAGACCCGCCGCGCCTGGGTGCGCGACGTGTACCACAAGCCGAACGACGACCTGCAGCAGCCGGTCGATGCCGACGCCGCGGCGACGTTCGATCGCGTGATCATGGGGTTGCTGCAGCGCGTCAGCGACGATCCGTCGCGTCCCCACTGGAACGCCGACAGCTTCTTCAGGCGATTCGCGGCTGCGCCCCCGCGCTAGCCGAACGTCTTGTGTTAACGTGCACGCGCGAGCCCATCCGCTCGCGGAGGAAGAAGCCATGCCCTCGTACCAAGGGATGCCCACCCTGGATCAGTGGCGCCGCGACAGCAGCGTCACCCTCGCGGTTCGCAGCCACGACGTCGTCCTCACGAACATCGACAAGCTGATCGAAGAGTTCCAGGGGAGCAACGACGGATTCGTCAAGCTGGCCACCGCCTGCCAGCTGTTCTTCGCCCTCGACTACTGGCTGAAGGAATACCCGAAGACTGCGAGCATGGACAAGGGGCGTGCGCCGGCGATCGAGGCGCTCTACAAATTCGTCGCGGCGAACTATCTCTGCGACAGATTGAAGTGCACGATCAACACGCTCCCCCGCGAGCTCGAGCTCTTGTTCGGGCGCGAACTGACCGGACACGGCCGCGTCATCGACCACGCCGATGGCGCCGCGAACTACATGTCCCCGCTCGAGGCGGCGCGCTACAAGCTCGTGTTCAGGCAGGGCCTGGTCTATCAGTTTCCGTGGTGGAATCGCAACAGCCCGCGAAACGCCCTGGAGCTCGCCGACTCTTCCCACGCGTCGTCACGCGCGCACGTCGAACGGGGCCCGAACGCGCAGCTGTTCAGGACCTTCGGCTTTTTCACCATGAGCATGAGCCGTGACATCTACATGGCGGAGCACTATGTCGCCGCCGACCCGGTCTGGGACGGCGACGGTGAACTGGTCATGCTGCAGACCAAGGGCATCTACCATTCAAGCTACCTGTCGGGAGTCGCCGCGATGTTCGCCGGCAGCATGCTCATCCAGGCCGGAAGGATCAGGGCGATCCGGTCCGACAGCGGTCACTACCAGCCGGCCGATGTCAACACGGCTGCCCTGCTGCGCACCTTGACGATGCACGGCATCCCGATCAATCAGATCGACGTCTACGATTACGCCGGCAACCTCGATATCGACGGTGCCTCGTTCATGGCAGACAACGGCGGTTGGGCGCAGATTCTTCAGCAGCGCGCCAGCAACATGAAGCAGTACGGCAAGGCCGCGCTGTTCCTGGAAGTCGAAAAGTACCGGCGAGAACACAAAGTATCGCCGGCTGAAGCCAAGAAGCATTTCCAGGATCGCTATACCGTGAACGTCGGCGGCCAGCGCATTCCCGTCAAGCCGATCGAGCCTCCCAAGAACCCGCCGGCACCTGCTCCAAGCCGGTCGAGTTCGGCTTACGACCTCGAATAAGCGGGATCGCCGCCGCGTTCGAATCGGCCGGTGGGGACGGCGCTATCGTTTCGCGCTCGGCCTCACATATTTGTTCGGCGCGCCGGGGGTGGGAGCGCCGCTCGCGATCTGGGCCCCGCTGTCGTGTGCGCGCGCGAGCGGCGCGGTCAGTGTGATGCCAGTGCCCGAGATGTGCGCGCCGGCCGGATGCGCCGATTTGAGCGGCGTCGCGAGCGTGATCCTGGCGCCGCCGCGCCCTCCCGCCGCCGCGGCGACCACCGCCGTTTCCTGTGCCGCGCCGTTGTCGATCGTGATCGTCTGACCGGGGGCAAAGCCCTGCGCGCTGGCAACCCCGATCACTGTGGCGCCCGCCTCGGTCGCGGCGTCGATTGAAGTCGCGCCAGCGGTGCCCACGGACGCGATGACCGCCGCCTCGCGGTTCGAGCCGCTGTCGATCGCGATCGTCTGGCCTGGCTCGAAACCAGCGACGGCCGCGACCTTGACGTTGGTGGCGCCGCTCACCGACCCGACCGGCAGAGTCGTGGCCGGCTGCACCAGGAAATCGGTGCAGTTGCTATCGGTATCGCCGCCGTCCGGATAGCGCCCGGCGCTGCGGTGCGGTTCGGCAACAGGCGGCGCGGCCGGTGCGCCAAACCGTCCGCCGCCTCCCCCGCGGCCTGCCCCTGGCGTAGGGACGCGGCATCCGCCCTCGCCGGTCCCCGAGGTGCCGTGATAGCCCTCAGACGCCCACGGCTCGACGAGCAGCCCGTAGTTCAAGCTGTCGACGACGAGTCCGCCGGCGTCGCGGAGCACGATGCTGCCCGCGGCGGGCGAGAGCGCCGGCCCCCCGAACCACTGATTGGGCGCGGGCGTGCCCTGATAGCCAGCGGTGGTCACGGCCGCATCACCCACGACGGCATCGATGGCGTGATCCAGGGTCAGCGCCCGATCGAGCGTGACGCCGCCGCCGAGCGGCTGCGCCGGCTCGTTGCTCGAGTGCGGAAAGGCCGTGGCCGGCGTGAACGTGATGCCCGTGCCGCGAGCGCTGAACGGAAGATTGGCCGCGTGCGCGAAGGTGAGCGGCGCGGCCAGATCCAAGCCGGTTCCGTGCGCGACGACGAACTCGCGGGCAAGATGCGCCCGCGCGAGCGCCGGTGTGACCGCCACGCTCGCCCCGGCCGCAGTCGCGGTCCCGATCGCCGCAATCGTCACCGTCTCGTGGTTTGCCGGTGTGCCGACGGTGAGCTTGTCGCCGACCACGAAATTCGCCGCGTTGCGGACGTTGACCGAGGTCGCGCCGGCGCTGGCGTCGGCCGCCAGGGCTGTCCGGTTCGCCTGAGTGCCAACGCGCGTCACGGTCACCCTGTCGATCCCGTGGCCGACGCTGTCGACGTCGAGACGGATCTTGTCGCCGACCGTAATGCCTGTGAGCGAGGTCACCGAGATGTTGGTGGCTCCGGCGGGCGCGTCCACACCCAGGTAGGCCTGCGTACCCGGCTTGCCCACCGCGGTGACCGTGGCGACTTCGTATCGCTCGATGTCGCGGGCCACCGCCGGATAGGTCGCGCCGTAGCCGAGGGCGATCTTCTGTCCGACCTCGAAACCGGCCACGCTCGTGACCGGCACGTTCGTCGAACCAGGGGGAATGGTGATGACCGGTCCATCCGGCAGCGGCTGCCAGATCGTCGTCATGGCGCCGGCCGCCGTGCCGACGGCCACGATCTTCCGGGTTTCTGCTCCGCTGCCGCTATCGACGGCGATCGTGTCTCCCGCGTTCATGCCGGCCGTGCTTCTCACGCTGATCGCCGTATCTCCCTTGCGGCTGGGCGCTGTCAGGCCCGAGCCGGCCAGGCCGAGCAGGTAGAAGCCGCGCGCGGCGAGGCGTGTCCCCGCCGGCACGGTGACGGTCGAGAAGATGGGCTGCTGCGTCTGGTGCTCGGTCAGCGTCCAGCCGGAGAGGTCGGCGTCGCGCGGGCCGGCGTTGTACAGCTCGATGAACGCGTTCGTGGCGTTGGCCGTCGAACCGTCACTGACGCGAAACTCGTTGATCTTGATCGAGGGTGCGTTGCGGATCTTCTCGACCGCCGTGTCGGCGTGCTTCGCGCCGGTGGTTCGGTTCGTCCACTGCCCCCGCGCGACCAGGTCGCCGTTGAAGGGGGATGGCCCGGCCGTGATCCGGAATGTCGCGCTGACGCTCGCGCCTGGAGCGATGGGGCCGGCGATCGTCGCCGTCGGCAGGTTGCCCGGCGACGAGAGAGACGTCCATTGCGGCGGCACCGCGATGGTCAGCTCGACGCCGGCCGCGGGAGCGCCCATCGTATTGGTGAAGGTCACGGTGGTGTCCTGCGACGAGCCCGGCGAGAACGTCTGCAGCCCGGGCGGCGCGGCGACGGCCGACGCCGGGGCCACGCTCAGCGACGCCACGTCGTACCTGGCGGCAACGACGTTCGCCTGCACGAGCTGATCGGTCGCATTCGAAGGGAAGGTGCCGGCAGCGGTCATCGCCCCCTCGTAGAATGTCCCCTGCGATCCGACGCTGTTGTCGCCGCCGTTGCCAAGCAGGATCGCGCCCTGCTTGCGCATCGGGTCATACGTGTGATCGACGCGCGCACCGTCGAACATCACCCGCAGATCCCCCTCCTGCGCATCCCCGCCCATCGACGTCCAGTGGTGCGGCTCCCCTTTCGCCATCGCGGTGACGAAGCGCGACGAGATGTTCGGCAGGCTCTCGCAGAGCTTGGAGGGGCTTCCCGGGTTGACGCATCCGACGAGGTTGTTCTCCTGATCGGTCATGACCCAGGGGCCGGGCGCGCCGCCGTGAAACCAGGCGGTGGCGTTCCCGTAATAGGTCGTCTCCATCGTGCCGTTGTCGTCGTCGCGGCTGTCGATCTCGGCGTTGCCGTAGTCGAAGCAGCAGCCGGAGTTGTAGTGGCGGCCGTTGATCACCCAGTACTGGCCCTCCGCCTGATCGTCGACCGCGGTCCCCTTGACGTCGTTCTGGCGGAGGCCCATGCCGGGCGCGATGAACGCGCCGTAGGCCTTGTGGCCCATGATGCTGACCGGCGCCATGTCGGCGACGGGCAGGTTGTTGAACCCGCCCAGCGCCGGACCGCTGAAGCCACCGCGCGGCGCCTGCACCAGATGGTTGTGCTTCGGCGACTGGTCGTAGATCGTGGTGATCCAGCAGTAGGTATTGGCACAGAAGGCGTCCTGTGCCGCGGCATTCGCGTATCCGCCGCCGTCAGCGCCAGGCTGGACGACGCCGATGTCGAGCGCGGTGCCGTCGGACTGGCGCAGCACCCGATAGAGCGGACCGTCGTACGCGGCGTACAGCGCGCGCGTCGTGCTGTGGGCGGCGGCGCACGGCGCCCCTGCGGCGGCGTAGATATCGCACGGCCCCGCGGGCCTGGGGGGAACTGCGCGGCTCTGCGCCAGCGCGAGCGCCACCGTCATCGTCGTCAACACGGCTGCCGTCAGTGAACGAAACATGAGGCTGGTCTTCGTGTGCATGTGCATCCTGTGCTGCGCATCTTAGATCCATGTGCGGCAAGCCCGAGCGTGAAGTGCACGGCTGCCTGCGGATTGTTCGCTATGATGGTGCCGATCGGAGCACAGATACCAGATGAAGACACTTGTGAAAGCGATCCTGTTGTTGGTGCTGGTGCTGGTGCCGTCCGCGGCGCGGGCCCAGGTCAACGCCGGCGAACTGAAAGCCGAGGAGACCCTGCCGTTCACGATGACGCAGGTCGCCACCTTCAAGCTGCCGTGGCGGATTGCGTTCCTGCCCGACGGCCGCATGCTGATTACCGAGAAAGTCGGTCCGGTCTGGCTGGTGACCCAGCAGGGCGAGAAGACGCCCGTCGACAACGTGCCCCCCGTCTTGTACGGCGGACAGGGCGGCATGTTGGGCATCTTCCTGTCGCCGCGCTACGCCACCGATCACAGCGTCTACCTCACGTATTCGGAGCCCGGAAGCGGGGACTCGAGCAGCCTGGCGCTGGCGCGCGCGCGACTCGCGCTGACGAACGGGAAAGCCAGCCTCGAGGGGCTGGAAGTGATCTGGCGCGAGATGCCCAAGGGCAGGGGCGGCCAGTTCGGCGCGCAGATCGCGTTCTCGCCCGACGGACAGTATCTGTTCCTGACGGTGGGCGATCGCCAGCGGATGACGCCGGCCCAGGATCCCGATCAAGCGCTTGGCAAGATCCTGCGCCTCACGCTCGACGGGAAGCCCGCGCCGGGCAATCCCATGGCGGGCAAGACCGGCGCGGCGTCGGTGACGTTGATCGATCCGCCGTCGGATACGGAGGCGGCCAAGACAGCGCCGGTCGTGAGCACGTACACGCTGCCCGGACCCAACACGGCGCCGTCGGAGACGTGGGCG
Organism: Vicinamibacterales bacterium; assembly: GCA_036496585.1. NCBI lineage: Bacteria > Pseudomonadati > Acidobacteriota > Vicinamibacteria > Vicinamibacterales > Vicinamibacterales bacterium. Next base: position 50,183 of record DASXLB010000039.1, on the reverse strand, counting down.
ACCGGTTTCCGCACGCCCTACGGACTGGCCTTCGCGCCCGACGGCCGGCTGTGGGAGCTGGAGCATGGTCCGCGCGGCGGGGACGAGTTGAACCTGATCGAGCCGGGCAAGAACTACGGCTGGCCGCTGGTGTCCTACGGCGTCAACTACAACGGCGTGCCGATTCCGACGCCCGACACGCGCCCGGACCTCGTCAAGCCGGTGATCTACTGGGTGCCCGTGATTGCGCCCGGCAACCTCCTCTTCTACTCGGGAGACATGTTCCCGAAGTGGCGCGGCTCCGCCCTGATCAGCGGGCTGTCGACGCAGTCGCTCAGCCGGATCACCTTCGACGGGAAGGGCGGCGCCGCGACGGCCGAACGCTGGAACATCGGGCATCGGGTTCGGGACGTGGAAACCGGGCCGGACGGCGCGTTGTGGATCATCGAAGACACGCCCACCGGCGGCCTGTTCCGCCTGACGGCGAAAACACCGTAACGCAGGCTCCCCGGCCCGCGCCCTCACTCGCGGCCGCGCGGCGCGAAGGTACCGCCGTGGACAAGGTCGTCGAGTATCTCCGCCGTGCGGAGCGAGCACGCGCGCGCCTTCTCGGGGGTCAGGTTGTCGTGCTCGGATTCGATCATCGGTAGCGCCTCGACCGGTCCGCCAATCCGGTTGATCATCGTCCACACGCCGGCTGGCGGCGAGATCGTGTCGATGAAGCCGACGCCGGCCATCACCGGCGCCTTGATGCGCGGCGCGAAGTTGACGGTATCGAAGTAGAGCGCCGTCTTCATCACGTCGGAATTGTCGAACGGCCAGTTCGGGTAGCCGGCCCTGCGGCCGTGACGATCGCCATTGGAGTCGGCGCCGGCGGGCACGCAGACCACGACAGCGCTGATCCGATCCGGGCGGAGACCGGCAAGCGCCAGACTCTGCTGGCCGCCCATGCTGCCGCCCATGAGCACGATGGTCTTCCCATCCCAGTCGGGGCGCGTCAGCAGGTAGTCGAGCACGCGCGAATCGCGCAGGTACATGCGCAGAAAATAGGACGTCTCCCGATCGGTGTTGCCGACCGCCTGGTAGCCACGCGGGATGTTGCCCGACGGATCCGACGGGAGCTTGTCGTGCGAATCGACGTCGAGAATCAGCCACCCTTCGGCCGCACGCCGTGCGACGGCGGCGGCGTTCAAGGCATAGACGCCCGCGTACTGGAGCTGGATCACCGCGGGAAACCTGCCCTCCGCTGCGGGTCTGGCGAGGTAGCCGTGCGCGCTGGAGCCGAGCGCGTCGAGCTGGAACGCCTGCAGCGTGACGCCCGCGACGTCGGTCGGCACCGGCGTCAGCTGCGCATTGATCGGAAGCCTGGCCTGTTCGGCGAGCTTGCCGTCCCAGAACCCGTCGAAGTCGGATGGCGGCGGGACCGACACGCCGATGCCGGTCGGTGCGACGGCCGCGCCGAGAGCGTAGAACCCCGTGTCGCGTCCGGTGTTACCGCCGGTGAAGCGCGGCGGCTCACCCGAGGGCGTGGGCGCCGCCGCCAGCTCCGCGTAGGCGTCGATCGCGACATAGACCATCTCGGGTCGATCGGCGACGACGTCGATCGTGTCCCTGCCGCTCGAAAGATCGAGGATGCCCTCTTTGAGCACCACCGCGTTGTTGCGGCGAATCGTCCAGCGGTAGCGATAGGCAGGCGGCGTCGATCCTGTGGTCACGGTCCAGCCGACGGTCTCGCCGACGGCGTAAATCCCGCTGGCATGGTACGGAGCAAACGCCAACTGCTGCGCGATTGGCGCCCGTTGGGCCGAGAGCGGCGCCGTAAGCAGCGCCAGACCAAGAGCGATTCGCGTACCGGCACGGCTCATCACGCCCCCTGAAGCTTCACGATACATCGCCGGCGTCGCACCGTAATTTGGTTCCTGTGCAACCGGATGACGATCAAGGCAGCAGCCGCCACGACCGGCGACGCCTTCGGACTCGTCGAAGCCCTCGCGGACCGGGGTCTCGTGGCGCCGGACGCACAGGTGTGACGCGCGGGCACGCGGTAGAATCCACTATCCTCCGAGTCTGAAAGCACTTGCGCGCGGGCAAGCCCCTTGCTCATATGCGCGGGCATGCGAATGATTGCTCTGCTCCTCTCTCTGCTCGCCATGGGACCGCAGGCGGCGCCGGACCAGCGCGCCGCGGCGGTCGAAGGCACCCTCATCAGCGCCGTCGACGTGAGCGGCTTCGACATCGACCGCTTGAGCCCGGGCCTGCGCCGTGACATCCGCGCGCTCGTCGGCACCCAGCTGAAACAGGAGCGGCTCGACGAGCTGGCGGCGCGGATCGAAGGCGAACGGCCGCGGCATGTCTCGGCGACGCGCGCCGTGCTCGACGCCGGCGGCAGCGCCCGCGTCATTTTCATCGTCGGCCTGCGCGGTGAGACGCGCGCCGACGAGAACGTCAACGCGCGTTATCTCGTCGAGCGAGTGGATCTGCAGGATTTTCCCGAAGACGCGGTCTCGAAGGCGCTGCGCGACGATCTGCAGACGCTCGTCGGCAAGCCGCTCGACTCCGCCGAAGCCGACCGCCTTCAGGAGCGGCTCGAGCACGAGGTGCCGCGCTACACCGTCACGCGGCGCATCGAGCGCGGCACCGAGCCGGGCCGGATCCAGGTCGTCTACGAAGCGAGGCGGCTGGAAGAACCGCTGTGGCTCCGCTATCAGCCGCTGCGGACGAATGCGGTGTTCCACTCGGACCAGGGGTGGGGCAGTTACCTCGATCTGGGGATCGGCAGCCGCGAGATCCGCTTTACGCCGATCCTTGCGTTCGACGATGCCGACGACCTCGTGGAAGAGTACGGCGGGGGCGGCGTCCGGTTCGAGACACGGCGACTCGGCACGCGCCGGCTCGGCGCCAGTCTCGAGTGGTCGTGGTTCGACTCGGACTGGCGCGATCGGACGGTCGCCGCGATCGCGGCCGATCCGTCGCTGCCCGCTCTCTACGACACGCGTGCGACGGTCACTCCGCTGATTCGCTTCGCGTTCACGCCGGAGCTGAGCGTCTCGGCCGGCGTGGGGATTACCGAGCTGGAGCCGATCGCGCCGCTGAAGGGATCGACGGCGGCCAACGCAGCGATTGCCGGACTCGACTATCGGCGGCAATGGGGGGACAAGGGCCGGTCGCAACAGGTCGACGCGCAGATGCAGCTTCGCGCCGGCACGCGGACGCTCGACAGCGATCTGGTCTACGACCGCTACCTGTTCCAGGCGGCGTACGGCTACGACCACCGGCGTCATCACGCCACGCTCACCGGCATGGCCGGCCACATCAGCGGCGAGGCGCCGCTGTTCGAACGGTTCACGCTCGGCGACACGCGCACCCTGCGTGGATGGGACAAGTACGCGATCGATCCGGCCGGCGGCAGCCGGATGTACTACGCGTCGGTCGAGTACGGCTACTCGGGACTCGCCGTGTTCCTCGACGTTGGATCCGTCTGGGACCGGCCTGCGGATCGTCGGGCCCGCGTCTCGACCGGGCTCGAGCTCTCCGCGGGACCCGTCTTCGCCACGATCGGCTTCCCGCTCAACACCGATACCGTCACCGCGGTCTTCACCATGGGCATCCGGGTGTCGGAAACCAGGCTGCGGTGGTGAAAGGCCCGGCCCTCGCGCTGACCGTGCTGGCGCTGCTGCTGTCGCAGCCAGAGCCGGCGGACGCCCAGGGGCTGGCCATCGCGATCGCCGGCGACACGGTCACGCTGCGGACAAACGACTGGTCGTTTCTCACCGGCGAGCCGCTGGCGCGCGTGAAGGAAGGGCGAACCGTGCGCGTCGAGCTGACGGCGCTGGTGCTGCCGGCGCCGGCGCGCAACGCCGCGGCGGCGGTTCGCCGCGTCTGTTCGATCAGCTACGATCTCTGGGAGGAGCGGTTCGCGGTGGCCACGGCCGGCGCGGCTCCGGCCTCCGTCTCGCATCTGACGGCGGCGGCGGCCGAGACCTGGTGCCTCGACAAGCTCGTGGTCCCGATCGCCTCGCTGGGCGGCGTCGATCCGCAGCGGTTCTGGATTCGCCTCGACTACCGCATACTGGACGGCGACGGCGCGCAGGATTCCGACGACAGCGGCCTGACCTTGCAGCGGCTGATCGACGTACTGAGTCGACGGCGCAAGACCGACGCACCGGCGCGGGCGCTCGAAGGAGGGCCCTTCCGCCTCCGATGAACCGACTCCGCCACCAGCTGATCACGGCGTTTCTTGCGGCGACGCTGCTGCCGCTGGCGGCGACCGTCCTGATCACGACGACCCTGCTCGATCGCAGTCTCCGGTACGCGACGACCGGCGAGCTCGATCATCTGGCGCGCACACTGGAGACGACCGGCAAGCAGTTCTACCAGCGCGAGCGCGCGGCGCTCAAAGACGATGTCGCCGGCGGGCGGATCGCGCCGATCCGCTACGACGCCGGCGCGCGGGACGGGTGGCCGCCTGACATCCGCGCCTTCTGGGACGGCGGCGACGCCGATCGCGTCGGCATCGCCGGTCCGGGGGGCGGCCGCGTCGAGTACCTGCGACGGGCCGGCGGCGGGGTCGAGATGTACACTCGCGACCTTGGCGGCATCCGCATGGAAGACCTGTCGGTGGAACTCGGTCAGACCCGGCGCATCGTCAACGACTTCGACGCGCGCGATTTGCATCGCGGCTTCACGCTGGCGCTGCTCGCGCTCATCGGCGCGGTCTGGCTGGTGTCGCTCGTTCCGGTGGCCGTGATCGCACACCGCATCAGCCGTCCGATCCAGCAATTGACGGCGGCACTGACCGACTTCGCCGGCGGCGACTGGTCGCGGCGCCTCGAGGCGGCCGGCCCGCCGCGCGACGAAGTCGGGATGGCCGTCGCGGCGTTCAACGCGATGGCCGACCAGCTGGCCGACAGCCGGGAGCGGCTGGTGTACCTGACGAGAATCGCGAGCTGGCAGTCGCTCGCCCGCAAGACCGCTCACGAGCTGAAGAACTCGCTGACGCCGATCCGGCTGACCGTCGAGGAGATCCAGGCGCGCCATCCCGCCGATCGCGCGTTCGTGGATCACGCGGTGCAGATCGTCATCAGCGAGATCGAATCGCTCGAGCGCCGCGTGCGCGCGTTCTCGGAATTCGCCGGAGAGCCGCCGGCGGCGCCGGAGATCATCGACATCAACGCGCTCGTGACCGAGCGGGCCGCGCTGCTGCGGCCGGTGCATCCAGAGACGTCGTGCCTGCTGCAGCTCGACGGCCGCCACCCGCGCGTAGACGCCGCGCCGGATCTGGTCAAAGGCATCCTGACCAACCTGTTGCAGAATGCCGCCGAGGCGGCCGGCGCCGGCGGTTCGATCGTGGCGCGCACGACCACCGTCGACGGCCGGGTGGCCATCGAAGTACACGATTCCGGTCCCGGTCTCAGCGCCGACGCGCTGGCGACGCTGTTCGAGCCGACGATTACCTTCAAGAAGGACGGCATGGGCCTCGGCCTCTCGATCGTGAAGAAGAACGCGGTCCTGTGCGGCGGCGACGTGACGCGTGTCCCGGGCGAACTGGGCGGCGCGGCCTTCCGCGTCACGCTGCCGGCGGCCGACGCCGCCGCGGAGTAGGCCGGCGCATGCACCGCAAGCGCGAGATCGTGATCGTCGACGACGAGCCGAACATCGGCCGATCGCTGCGGTTGATTCTCGAAGGCGAGGGCTACCGGGTCACGGTCTGTGAATCGGCCGCGGCGCTGCGCGGGCTGCGTGGTCAGCCGCGTCCCGATCTCTATCTGCTGGACGTGCGGCTACCGGACGGCAGCGGCATCGATCTGCTCCGCGCCATCCGCCAGGATGACGAGCGCGCCGTTGCCGTGATGATTTCCGGCCACGCGACGATCGCCGACGCGGTCGAGGCGACCCGCATCGGCGCCTTCGACTTCCTCGAGAAGCCGCTCGCCCGCGATCGCGTCCTGCTCGTCGTCAAGCACGCGATCGAGCTGGCCGGCCTGCAGCGCGAGAACCAGCGGTATCGCGAGCTGGTCGGCGAGGCGCCGCGGATGATCGGGTCGGCGGCCTGCTTCGAACAGGCGGTGCAGCAGGCGTCGCGCGTTGCGCGGTCCGACGTCGCCGTGCTGCTCTCGGGGGAATCAGGGACCGGCAAGGAATTGCTGGCGGCGCACCTGCATCGCGAGAGCCCGTTTGCCGGCGGCCCGTTCGTGAAAGTGAATTGCGCCGCGATCCCCACCGATCTCATCGAAAGCGAACTCTTCGGACACGAGAAGGGGGCGTTCACCGGCGCGACGGGGCTGCGCCGCGGCCGCTTCGAGCTCGCCGATGGCGGCACGATCTTCCTCGACGAAGTGGGCGATCTGCACGAAGCGTCGCAGGCGAAGCTGCTGCGCGTGCTGCAGGACGGCGAGGTGCAGCGGCTCGGAGGGGAGCAGCCGATCCGCGTCGCCACGCGGGTGATTTCGGCAACGAACCGTCATCTCCAGGAGCTGGTCGCCACGGGCCGCTTTCGCGAGGACCTGTATTACCGGTTGAATGGCTTCCCGATCCGCGTCCCGGCGCTGCGCGAGCGCCTTCAGGACATTGGCGAGCTGGTGGTGTATTTCCTCGCGGACTTCTGCGCGCGCAACAATGTCCGGCCGCAGACGCTCGACCCCGACGTGCTGCCGCTGCTCGAGGGCTACGGCTGGCCGGGCAATATCCGTGAGTTGCGCAACGTCGTCGAGCGCATGGCGATCATGGCGGCCGGCGATCGGGTGACGGTCGACGCGGTACCGCTCGAACTGCGGCTGCCGTCTCCGTCGCGTCCGGCGGCGGGGCTGCAGGAGGTGCGCGACGGCGCCGAACGCGATCGCATCCGCCGCGCGCTCGAGGAAACCGACTGGAACGTCGCCGGTGCCGCGCGCCTCCTCGGCGTCGAGCGGACGGCTCTCCACAAGCGCATCCGCACCCTCGGCCTCAAGCGCTGAGCGGCGTCAAAACAGCCCGTCGATCTCGCCGCCGGGAACGGCGCGCGCGAGGGCGGTGAACGTGCCGTGCTCGGCGGCCTCGCGTGCGGCGTCGAGAAACGCCGTCCAGGCGGCGCGCGCGAACGCGCCGCCGACGCTGATCCGGCGCACGCCGACCCGCGCCAGATCCTGGACGCTGAAGGTCGAGCGCGCGAGCACGTTCACCGGCCGTGGCGCCACGGCGGCGACCACCGCCGCCACGTCGTCGATCGACGCGAGCCCCGGCGCGTAGAGACACGACGCACCAGCCTCGGCGTACGCAACCAGGCGACGGATCGTCTCCCGCAGATCCGGACGGCCGACGATGAACCCTTCCGAACGGCCGGTGAGCATGACGCGGCGGCCCGACGCTTCGATCGCCGCGCGCGCGGCACGGATACGGTCCACCGCGAGATCGAAGTCAAAGAGCGGCGCCGCCGCATCGCCGGTCGAGTCCTCGATCGACAGTCCCGCCACGCCCGTCCCCACCGCGCGCGCGACGTTGCGCCCCACCGCGTCGGCGGCGTCGGCAAATCCTCCCGCGAAATCGGCGTTGACCGGCACGTCGACGCTGCCGGCGATCATCGCCAGGTGCGCGAGCGTCTCGTCGAGCGGCACGCCGTGATCGCGGTGTCCCATCGACCACGCCGACCCCGAGCTCGTCGTGGCGAGCGCCGGAAAGCCGCGCTGTGCCAGGACCTTGGCGGTGCCGATATCCCACGGATTGGGAATCACGAAACAGCCCGATTCGTGCAGGTTGGCAAAGACGACGTAGCGATCGGCGGACATGACTGGATCATGCCGCAAAAGGGGCCGGCGCGCGGCCGGGGACAGGCGCCCCTGTCAATACGAACAGAGGATCGACCAACGCGGTGCGGCCGAGGTCTTCCTATAGGATCGGGGGTATGCGCATTCGGGTCCGCGTGCCTGTCTTCACCCTGCTGATCCTCTCGTCCGCGTGGCTGGTCGCCGGTCAGCCGGCCGCGCAGCGGCGCGAGACGTCGGCGGAATCAGTCGCCTCGTATCAGCTGAACCAGCTGATGCCGGTCGATCCGGAGGCGGCAGTCGGCACGCTGCCGAACGGGCTTCGCTACTACGTCAGGCCCAACGCCAAGCCGCCCAAGCGCGCCGAGCTGCGGCTCGTCGTGAAAGCCGGGTCGGTGCTCGAAGACGACGACCAGCGGGGGCTCGCGCATTTCGTCGAGCACATGCAGTTCGAAGGCACGCGCAACTTTCCCGGCCAGGCGATCAACGACTTCCTGGGCGACCTCGGCCTGAGCATCGGCGCCGACGCGAACGCCGCGACGAGCTACGACGACACCCAATACACGCTGCGCGTGCCAACCGGGACCGCGGGGGTGCTCGACCGCGCACTGCTGATTCTGGAGGACTGGGCCGGCGCCGCCACCTTCGACCAGAGCAGCATCGATCGTCAGCGCGGCATCGTGCTGTCGGAATGGCGCATGCACCTGGGCGCCGGCGAGCGGGTCGGCGAGCGGATTCGCAAGGTGGAGCTCGAAGGCACGCGCTACGCCGACCGTCCTCCGATTGGTGATCCCGCGGTCATCGAGGCCGCGACGCGCGCCGCGCTGGTGCGCTACTACCACGACTGGTACCGCCCGAATCTGATGGCCGTGATCGTGGTCGGCGACGTCGATCGGGACGCGACGGTCAAGATGATCCGCGATCACTTCTCGACGCTGCGCAACCCGTCGCCGGAGCGGCCGCGTCCGACCTACGACATCACCGAGCGGCCGGGCACCCGCTACGCATTCGTCACCGACAAGGAGAACACCTCCACCGTCGTGCAGGTCTCGAATCTGCGGCCGGCCCGCAACCAGGGCTCGGTCGGCGGCTATCGCGACATCATGCTCGACCAGCTGTTTGCCGCGATGCTCGGCTCGCGGCTCGACGAAGTGTCGCAGAACGCCAATCCGCCGTTCCTGCGCGCCGCGGCCGATCGAGCGCTGTTCCCGACGATCCGCACCAGAGACGAAGCCCTGCTCCAGGCGCTGGTCGCCAGCGACGGCGTCGCCCGCGGGCTCGAAGCGCTGGTGACCGAGCTGCAGCGGGTGTCGCACTTCGGCTTCACCGCAAGCGAGCTCGAGCGCGCCAAGCAGGCGATGATGCTCTCCTACGAGCGCGTCGTCACCGAAAGCCCCGATCGCGAGTCGCCGAGCCGCGCCGACGAGTACACGCGCAACTTCCTGCAGAACGAGGCGCTGCCGACCATCTGGCAGGAGCTCGCGTTCCATCGCCGTTTCATGCCGCAGGTCGCGCTGGCGGAGATCAATGCGCTGAACGCCGACTGGTTCCCCGAGCGCAACCGGCTGGTGCTCGTGTCGGCACCGGATGCGGCCGGCGTGACGCTGCCGACGCAGACGCAGCTCGAAGCCGCGGTCAGAGCCGCGACCACCCAGAAGCTCGAGCCCTGGGTCGACACGGCGTCCGGACAGACGCTGATGGAGACGCCGCCGAAGCCCGGCTCGATCACCGGCACCGTGCAGCGCGCCGACGCCGGCGTGACCGAATGGAAGCTCTCGAACGGCGCCACCGTCGTGCTCAAGCCGACGACGCTCAAGGAAGACCAGATCCTGTTCCGCGCGTTCGCGCCGGGCGGCACGTCACTGGCGAGCGATGCCGATTTTCCGTCGGCCCGCGCCGCCGACAGCGTGATCGCGGCGGGCGGCGCCGGACAGTTCAACGCCGTCACGCTCGACAAGCTGCTCAACGGCAAGGCCGTCGTCGTGCAGCCGTTCATCGACGAGATCGACCAAGGGATGGGCGGCGGCAGCACGCCCCAGGATCTGGAGGCGCTGTTCCAGCTGCTGCACCTGCGTTTCACGCAGCCGCGCGCCGATCCGACGGCATTCGCGTCGATGGCCGCCCAGGCGCGCAGCCTGCTCGCCAACCAGCAGGCCAGTCCGGACGTGGTGTTCAACCAGACCGTCGATGCGGCGGTCAGCGGCAACCACCCGCGCCGTCAGCCCGAGACGTCGGCCAGCGTCGATCGATGGAATCTCGACACCGCCCTCGCCTTTTACAAGGCGCGTTTCGCCGACGCGAGCAACTTCACGTTCGTGTTCGTTGGCAGCTTCACCATCGACACGATCAAGCCGCTCGTCGAGACCTACGTCGCCAGCCTGCCGGCGACCAACACGCACGAGACCTGGCGCGACCTCGGCATCCATCCGCCCGCGAAGGTCGTCGAGAAGACTGTCGAGAAAGGGATCGCGCCGAAGAGCCAGGTCGCGATCGTCTTCTCCGGCCCGTTCGACTACGACCTGCAGCACCTGCTCGGCCTGCGCACCATGACGATGCTGCTGCAGTCGCGCCTGTTCGACACGATTCGCCAGGAGCTGGGCGGCACCTACAGCATCACCGCGGCGCCCGACGCCGACAAGCTGCCGCGTCCGGAATACACCGTGCGCATCGAGTGGACGTGCGATCCGGCGCGCACCGACATGTTGGTACAGCGCGTGTTTCAGGAGATCGAGTTCGTCAAGAGCACGCGCTTCGACGGCCGGCAGATGGGACTGGTTCGCGAGCCGCTGCTGCGCGAGTACGAAGCCAACAGCCAGGACAACCGCTACTTCCTGCAGCTGATCGCGCGGACCTATGAAGACGGCGACGGCGCCGCAGTGGCGCAGGCGCTCGACGTGCCGGCCCAGATCCGGGCGCTGACCAGCAACGACATTCAGCAGGCGGCGCAGCGCGAGCTCGATGCCAGCCGCTACGTGAAGGTCGTCTTGATGCCCGAGAAAAAGTAGCGCGCCGGACGGCCGGCCGACGCGGCGGTCACCGGCCGTTCCCGCTCGTCGGCGCGGCGCCGGCCGCGGAATCCAGGTAGGCGGCAAGATGGGCCACGATGTCGCGCGCGTCGTCTTCGGCGCCGTGGATGAAGCTCGACTTGCGGCGACGCAGCACCGGCAGTCCGACCGCGTACAAGCCGGGCGCCACGACGACGCCGCCGTCGTGGCGCAGCCGGCCCTTGGCGTCGAGGACCGGCACGTGCAGCCAGCCGTACTCCGGACGGAAGCCGGTCGCCCAGACGACGCTGCGGATGTCGCCGCCGAGCAGATCGATCGAGAGCCGCGAGGCATCGGGCGCGCGGGTGGGCGCGAAGCGCTCCGGCGGTCCGGCCTCGACGTTCCGATGTTCTCCCCACGCGTCGAACGTCTCGAGCAGGCGGTTCATCTTCAGATCGGCGAGCGCGCAGACGTTCGTCAGTCCTCCAGAGAAGAGCGCGCGCCCGTCGCGGATCATCGAGAGGCGTCCCACGATCTCGACCCCGGCGCGCATGAGGGCGTTCAAGTCGAGGGTGGCCCGCTCGGGCGTCCCGACCAGCTGCGGGGACGGCAGGCTTCGCGCGCGAGCGAGATCGTCGATCTCCTGGTAGCGCTGGTCCCACAGGCCCGACGCCTCCATCCACCACAGCACGTCGCGGCCGCGGTAGGTACGCGGCATCCGCACGTGCTCGCCTGTCGACAGCGTGACGGGGCGGCCGGATCGATGAATCTCGTCGGCAAGCTGGACGCCGGTCGCCGATCCGCCAACCACCAGGACCTTGCCCTCGGGCAGCTGCGACGGGTTGCGGTAGTGAAACGCGCTCAACTGCACGAGCGCCGGCGGCGTGTCTGCTGCGCAGGCCGGGAGGCTGGCGGCGTTGCACGCCCCGCTCGCGACGATCACCGTCCGGCAGCGCAGTTCGCCGGTCGTCGTCGTCACACGGTAGCGGTCGCCCTCCTGGCGCAGCGACTTCACCTCGGTCAGCGTGCGCACGGGAGCGGCGGATGCGGCAGCAAAGCGCTCGATGAACGCAGCGACATCGGCGGCCGTCATGTAGCCGTCGGGGTCGGGGCCCTCGTAGCGGAAACCGGGCAGCCGTGCCTGCCAGTTCGGCGTCAGCAGCCGCAGCGAATCCCACCGCTCGCGCCGCCACGAGTTGGCCACCTCGCCGCGCTCGAGCACGACGTGATCGATCCCGCGGTCGGTCAGGCCGCGGCTCGCCGCCAGCCCGGCGTGGCCGGCGCCGATCACGACGCTGGTGACGATTTCAGCTGACAAGGGCCAAGTCCCAACTCCCGACGACGCGCGAAGCCACCGCCGGTTCGGCACCTTCGGCCTGGCGGTGCTCCGATCGTGGGAATCGGAGCGCGGGAGCCGCGCCGGTTACAGCACTTCGACGGTGACGTTGGTCGGGTTCGCGATCGCGTCGTAGACCGCCGAGCGCTTCTGCGACTGCGCCACCAGCGCTTCGATGTCCTGCCGCGAGGCATCGGCGTCGATCTTGAACTTCACCTTGATGCCGTCGTAGCCGTTGCGGACGTCGGCATCCATGCCGAGGATGCCCTGGATGTCCATCGAGCCCTCGACGTCGGCTTCGATCGAGCGAATCTGGATGCCGCGGTTCTGCGCGACGGCGGCGATGCCGGCGGTCAGGCAGCTGGCGAGGCCGACGAGCAGGAACTCGACCGGCGTCACGCCGTTGTCGTTGGCGGCAAAGATTTCCGGGTGGTCGGCATCGAAGGCGAACTCGCGCTTGTGCGACTGGTCCTGCCCGAGTCCGTGGAATCCCTGGATGGTCGTGCGGCTATGCGTGCCGTTCTGCCATTTCGACGACGCCTTCCACATGAACTTCGTCGCCGCCGGAGCCGCCTTCAGCGCTTCCCGGGCGTCCAGTAGTGCCTGTACGTTGACCCCATTGTTCACGCTCGACGCAGCCATATGAGCCTCCTCGCAGCAAAACGGATCCCATTCCGGACCGGGGAAGCTTCGAATCATACACCGCGAGCGAAAGCGGTGGGCGGGCCACGCGAACGGCGCGAGCCGGCGACGCGGCGAGCCAGACCGCGTGGACCGGAGTCCGAGCGTCACAGCCCCTCGGCGCGCGAACGAGCGGCGCGAGTGAGCCACGCGAACGGCGCGAGCCGGCGAAGCGGCGAGCCAGAGAGCGTGCAGGGGAGTCCGAGGGGCAAAGCCCCTCGGATGAGATTAGAATTTACTGATGGCCATGCGAGCCCCCGGAGCCGCGGCGGGCTCGGTCGGCACCGTCGACACTGAATTCCTGGATCTGCCCGAGCCGCTGCCGCTCGACTGCGGCCGCACGCTCGGCGGCGTGCGCATCGCCTACGAAACGTACGGGCGCCTGTCGGCGGCGCGCGACAACGTCATCCTGGTTTGCCACGCGCTGAGCGGCGACGCGCACGCCGCCGGCATCGCCGCGCGGGCCCCGACCGAGAGCACGCGAGACGGATTCCGCGCCGACGAGCGCGACGGCAGCCGGGGCAAGGGGCTCGGCTGGTGGGACGGGATGATCGGGCCCGGCAAGGCCTTCGACACAGACCGCTACTTCGTCGTCAGCACCAATCTGCTGGGCGGATGCCGCGGCACGACCGGGCCGTGGTCGATCAATCCGGAGACCGGACGACCGTACGGATCGGATTTTCCGGTCGTCACCGTCGCCGACATGGTGCGTGCGCAGCGGGCGTTTCTCACCCGGCTCGGCATCGACGAGCTCGCCGCGGTCGCGGGCGGATCACTCGGCGGCATGCAGGCGCTCGAATGGGCGGTCGCCTATCCCGGGCAGGTGCGGGCGATCGTGCCGATCGCCAGCACGCACGCGCTGCAGCCGCAGGGAGTCGCCTGGAATGCGATCGCGCGCCACGCGATCGTGACCGATCCCGATTGGCAGGACGGACACTATTACGGCAGCGGCCGTTCGCCGAACGCCGGCATGGGCGTGGCACGAATGATCGGGCACGTCACCTATCTGTCGGCGCCGGCGCTGCAGACCAAGTTCGCGCGCCGGCTGCAGTCGGGCCCCGACATTCACTACACGCTCACGCAGCCGGAATTCGAGGTCGAGAGCTACCTGCGGTATCAGGCCGACACGTTCGTCAAGCGGTTCGACGCCAATACTTATTTGTACATGTCGCGGGCGCTCTCCTACTTCGATCTCGCGCGGCAGCACGGGGGGGGCAGTCTGGCCGCGGCCGTGCGGCCGATCCAGGCCAGGACGCTGCTCATCGCGTTCAGCTCCGACTGGCTGTATCCGCCGGCGGATTCCGAGGCGGTCGCCACCGCGCTCCGCGCCGCCGGCAAGCGCGTCGACGTGCAGGTGATCGACGCGCCGTACGGTCACGACTGTTTCCTGCTGGAAGAGGCACGCCAGACGCCTCTCATCCAGGCGTTCCTCGCAGAGTAGGAGCACATCCGTCATGGACGATCTCCGCCCTTTCGGTTTCGAGACGCGGCAGGTGCACGCCGGCCAGCGTCCCGATCCCAATACCGGCGCGCGCGCCGTGCCGATCTATCAGACGACCAGCTACGTGTTCGAGGATCCCGAGTCGGCGGCGGCGTATTTCAACCTGCAGGAGTACGGCAACACCTACTCGCGGATCATGAATCCGACCGTGGCGGTGTTCGAGGAGCGCGTGGCCAGCCTGGAAGGAGGCTGCGGCGCCGTGGCGTTCGCGAGCGGCATCGCGGCGCAGGCGGCGGCGCTCTTCACCATGCTCATGCCCGGCGATCACGTCGTGTCGTCGGCGGCGCTCTACGGCGGCACGGTGAATCAGCTCAAGCACCTGCTGCGCAAGCTCTCCGTCGAACTGACGTGGGTCAACCCCGACGATCCGGCGGCCTGGCGGGAGGCGGTCCGGAGCAACACCAAGGCGTTCTACGCCGAAGCGATCGGCAACCCGGCCGGCAACGTCCTCGACATCGAGGCGGTCGCCTCGATCGCACACGAGCACGGCATTCCGCTCATCGTCGACAACACGTTCGCCACGCCGTACCTCTGCCGGCCGATCGAGTGGGGCGCCGACATCGTCGTGCACTCGGCGACGAAGTTCATCGGCGGCCACGGCACCAGCATCGGCGGCGTGGTCGTCGAGTCGGGTCAGTTCAACTGGTCCAACGGGCGGTTTCCGGTCGTCGCCGAACCGTCGCCGGCGTACCACGGGCTGCAGTTCCACGAGACGTTCGGAACCTACGGCTACCTGATGAAGCTGCGCGCCGAGACGCTGCGCGATCTCGGCGCGGCGATGAGCCCGTTCAACGCGTTCCTGTTCCTGCAGGGGCTCGAGACGCTGTCGCTGCGGATGGCGCGCCACGTCGAGAACGCCGCCGCGGTTGCCGCGTTCCTGGCGTCGCACGAGCTCGCGTCGAACGTGACGTATCCGGGTCTGCCGGACAGCCGCTACCGCCCGCTGGTGCAGAAGTACCTGCCGCTCGGCGCCGGCGCCGTGTTTTCGTTCGACTGCAGCGGCGGCCGCGACGCCGGCCAGGATTTCATCCGCGGCGTGACGCTCTGGTCGCATCTGGCCAATGTCGGCGATGCCAAGAGCCTGATCATCCATCCGGCCAGCACCACGCACCGGCAGTTGAGCGACGAGGAGTTGCGGGCTGCCGGGGTCGGCCCTGGAACCATCCGCCTCTCGGTCGGCATCGAGTCGATCGACGATCTGATCCGCGATCTGCGGCAGGGGTTTGCCCGTGCCGCCGCCGCGGCGGAGGTCGCGCGATGACCGCCTTCGACCTCACCCGCTACCAGGATCCGCTGACGATCCAGCGCGTGCTCCACACCTCACGTACCGTGGCCATCGTCGGGCTGTCGGGCAACCGGCTGCGCGCCAGCCACTTCGTCGGCTTCTACCTGCGGCGGCACGGCTACCGCGTCATCCCGGTCAATCCGCGCGAGAAGGACGTCTTCGGCGAGCCGAGCCGGAACGCCCTGACCGACATCACCGAGCCGGTCGACATCGTCAACGTGTTCCGCGCGCCCGAAGCGCTGCCGGCGATCGCCCGCGAGGCGGTGCAGATCGGCGCGAAGACACTCTGGTGCCAGTTCAACGTGATCAACGAGGAAGGGGCCAGGATCGCCGAAGAGGGCGGCCTCACGGTGATCATGGATCGCTGCATCAAGGTCGAGCACGCGCGCTACGTCGGGCGCATGCACTGGCTCGGCTTCAACACGCAGCGCATCACGTCGGTGCGCGGCGGCCTGCAGTAGCCGACTCGAAACGATCGCGACGCTACAGGCTCAGGTGCGCGTTCGCGAAGGCAATCGAGCGATCGACGAGATCCACTTCGAGCGCGTAGCGCTGTTCGTCGGTCAGCCCGCTGATCGCCGGCAGCGGTGAACGCGGCCGGCAGCCGCGCATGCGCGTCAGGAAACGCGCCAGGTCCACACCCGGGACGTCGTCGAACGTCGACCAGTATTTCTTGGTCAGGCACGGCACCCGTAGTGGATCGCGCGTGATCATCTCCAGCGAGAAGTGGACGTCGGGCCGCGCCGACCGGATCGCGTTCACCATCCGCGGCAGGTCGAGCATCCCTTCGCCCAGCGGCACCTCGGACATGAGAAACCCGTCGTCGGTTTCCTCCACCGCCATGTCCTTGAAGTGGGTGTTGAACGTCCATGGCGCCAGCTTCTCGACGGTCTCCTCGGGGTCGTCGAGGATCGACAGGTTGTTGCCGGTGTCGAGCGTCACCCCGACGTATTCGCTGCTGTACTGCTTCAGCAGCGCGACCTGCTGATCGACGCGCCAGTCCTTGTGGTTCTCGATGCCGAGCCGCATCCTGTGCGTCTCGACAATCGGCACCGCCGCGGCGATCTGTCTGTGGAAAGCCGCCACCGCCGCCTGCCACGCCGCGAGCGACTCGAACATCTCGTAGCGCCGCCCGAGCAGGCACACGGCGCGCAGGCTCGACGCGCCGGCCTCCTTCGCCACCTTCACGGCGTGCTCGAACACCGCCGGATCCTCGCCGTCGCGAGGCAGAAACGTCTGGATCTCGAGGTAGGCGCCGAGCCGTTCCTTGATCTCGCGGGTGTGGCGCGCCCATTCGAAGCTGATGTCGGGCATGCCGCCGTGCGCCCCGGCCATGCCGAGCGAGGCAGACAGCTCCATCAGCCGGTCGGCGGCGAGCAGCCGCTGCGGCGAAGCGAAACGAATCGACTGAAAGGAGTCGGCGCTCAGGCCCATCCCGGTCCGGCGCGGCGGTGTCGATGTCATGGTCATATCTGGAGGGCTACCAGGGCCTCGGCGAGGAGGACGCCGGTCAGCGCGAGCAGGCCGCCGGCATAGCCGCCGGTCGCGTCGAGCAGCACCCCGATCAGCGCCGGCCCGATGAAGCCGCCGACGCCGCCGACGGCGTTGATCAATCCGATACCCACGGCGGCGGCCCGCGGACCGAGCCGCTCCGGCGGGAGCGCCCAGAATACGCCAGCCAGCGATCGCAACGCCATCTGGGCGATGGCAAACCCGGCGACGAGCAGCAGCGTCTGCCGCTGGAAGAGCACCGCGACGACCAGCCCGACGCCCGTCACGAGCGCGCAGGCCGCGACGACGCGGCGGCGCTCGCCGCTCCGATCCGAGATGCGCGCCACGACGACCATCGCTGCAAGCGCCGCCGCGAAGGGCACCGCCGTGGTGAGGCTGAGCGCAAAGCCCTTCATGTGCGTGACGTCGGCGAGCAGCTTCGGCAGCCACAGGAACATGCCGTAGTTGACGATCGAGTTGAGAAAGAACACGGCGCACAACAGCCAGAGAGCCGGGTGACGGAAGTCGACGGCCGCCGCCCGGTCGGTCCCTTCGCGCGCCGCCCGATCGCCGGCCATCCGCCTCGCCAGCCAGGCGCGCTCCTCCGGCGCCAGCCAGCGCGCCTGTTCCGGCCGGTCCGTCAGCGTCGCCAGCACCACGACGCCAAGGATCACGGCGGGCACGCCTTCGATGAGAAACAGCCATTGCCAGCCGTGCAGGCCCGACGCGCCGTCGAGCCGCATAATCCACGTCGACAGCGGCGCGCCGACGATGACGGCGATCGGCGAGGCGGTCATGAACCACGCGCCGGTGCGCGCGCGCTCCGATGCCGGAAACCAGTAGGTGAAGAAAAGCACGATGCCGGGAAAAAAGCCGGCTTCGGCGACGCCCAGCAGGACGCGGGCGATCATGAACGTCCGCGCGTCGCGCACGAACATCGTTGCCATCGCGACGAGTCCCCAGGTGATCATGATGCGGGCGATCCAGCGGCGCGCGCCGATGCGCTCGAGGATGATGTTGCTCGGCACCTCGCAGACGCAGTAGCCGAGGAAGAATAGGCCCGCCGCGACACCATAGGCTGTAGCGCTCAAGCCGAGATCGCGCTGCAGCTCGCCGGCGGCGAACCCGACGTTGACGCGGTCGAGATAAGCGACGACGTAACAGATGAAGGCCAGCGGTACGAACCGCCGCGTCACGCGCGCCATGACGCGCTGTTCGTCGACGAGCGTCGGGTCTTCCTCCGCCATTCCCGGGGGACAGCATAGTCCGCCAGTTACCGGGCACGCTCATCCCCGCCCACGGCGGGGGGCTCGACCGGATCGACGCGCTGCCGTTCGCGGCGCCCGGGTTTTTCCACGTGACGCGCTACCCTTTCGCCGTTTCCTGACCGACGGCCTTCCCGATTCGGACTTCACCGCGGCGCGCGGCACAGGCTTGGCCGTCGCCTGGGTCGCGGCCTTCGCTCCCTCCAGGTCGTAGGCCTCGCGCATCCAGTCGGTGAGGGGCGCCTCCACCTGGTCGCGATGGCGGATGTGGATGACATGCGTCCACTTCGTGCGCGAGCTCTGCCGCACGCGCTGGATCTGCGGCGCCATCACGGCGCGCCCGAGAAAGACCGTCAGCTCGAGGAACGCGCGCTTCGGCCGCACGAAGAAGTGACAGGCCTTGCGCGAGAACATGATCGAGTTGTGTGACGCGTAGATGCGCTGCTCGCCGAGCTCGACGGCCGACTCCCGCAGCCGTTCCCACGCGTCCCGGAGATCCGACGTCAACTCCATCGTCAGCGCCGCTTCCGTCGTCGTCCAGCAATCGTGCGGCGCCCCCTCCGCGACGAACTGCTTGCAGTGGTAGCACTGGTGTCCGGGCACGGGCCGATTCTACCGACCCCCGGGCGCGCGGGAATCGGAGAAAATGGCAGGATGCAGTCCACCCGCCGCTTGCTGGTGACCGCCGTGCTGGCCGGCACCAGCCTTTGCCTCATCCATGGCCAGGAGCGCGCCAATCCTTTGCTGTCAAAGAGCACCCTGCCCTTCCATGCGCCGCAGTTCGACCAGATAAAGGACGCTGACTTCCTCCCGGCGCTCGAGGCCGGGATCAAGGAAGAGCGTGCCGAGATCCAGAAGATCGCTGGCAACGCCGCGCCGCCGACCTTCGACAACACGATCGACGCGCTCGAGCGCACCGGCCAGATGCTGACGCGTGTGCAGATGATCTTCAACGGCCTCACGGGCGCCAACACCAACGACGCGCTGCAGAAGACGCAGGAGGAAGTGGCGCCGAAGCTTGCGTCGCTCCAGTCGGAGATCTTCCTGAACGCGAAGCTGTTCAACCGAGTCGAGGCGATTTACGGCCGGCGCGCCGCGCTGAAGCTCAGCCCCGAGGCGCTGCGCCTCGTCGAGTGGTACCACGAGCACTTCATTCTCGCCGGCGCGAAGCTGGGGGAGGCCGACAAGGCCGTCCTCGCGAAGCTGACCCAGGAGGACGCGACGCTCGGCACGAAATTCACCAACCAGCTGCTCGCCGCGGCCAAGGCGGGGGCCGTCGTCCTCGACACGCCGGCGGCGCTCGCGGGACTGAGCCAGGCGGAGATCGACGGTGCCGCGCAGGCGGCGAAGGAACGCGGCCTGGACGGGAAATGGCTGATCACGCTGCAGAACACCACGCAGCAGCCGCCGCTGCTGTCGCTCGACAACCGTGACACCCGCCGCCGCCTGTTCGAGGCCTCGTGGACGCGCGCCGAACACGGCGACGCCAACGACACGCGCGCCGCCATCTCGCGCCTGGCGCAACTGCGCGCGCAGCAGGCGGCGCTTGTCGGCTTCCCGAATTTCGCCGCCTGGAAGCTGCAGGACCAGATGGCCAAGACGCCGGCGGCGGTCGACGAGTTTCTCGGCAAGCTCGCGCCCGCCGCGACCGCGCGCGCGCGCCGCGAAGCCGTCGACCTGCAGGCGCTCGTCGACTCCCAGCACGGCGGCTTCCAGGTCGAAGCGTACGACTGGGACCACTACGCCGAACAGGTTCGCAAGGCCACATTCGACCTCGACGAATCGCAGATCAAGCCGTACTTCGAGCTGAATCGCGTCCTCACCGACGGCGTCTTCTTCGCGGCCAACAAGCTGTACGGGCTGACCTTCAAAGAGCGCACGGATCTGCCCGTCTACGAGAAGGACGTCCGGGTGTTCGAGGTCAACGACGCGAGCGGCGCGCCGCTGGCGCTCTTCTACGCCGACTACTTCAAGCGCGACAACAAGAACGGCGGCGCCTGGATGGACAACTTCGTCGGCCAGTCGAAGCTGCTCGAGACGAGGCCGGTCATCTACAACGTCGCCAACTTCGACAAGCCTGCGGCCGGTGCGCCGGCGCTGTTGACCGCCGACGACGTGGTGACGATGTTCCACGAGTTCGGCCACGCGTTGCACGGCTTCTTCGCCGACCAGCGCTATCCGACGCTGTCGGGCACCAGCGTGGCGCGCGATTTCGTCGAGTTCCCGTCGCAGTTCAACGAGCACTGGGCGCTGAACCCGGAGGTGCTGGCGCACTACGCCGTTCACTACAAGACCGGGGAGAAGATGCCAAAGGCGCTGGTCGAGAAGATCCTGGCCGCGCGCGATTTCAACGCCGGCTACAACATGACCGAGCTGATTTCCGCAGCGCTGCTCGACATGGAGTGGCATTCGCTCGATCCGAAGGCGCCGCTTCAGGACGTCGACGCGTTCGAGAAGACCGCGCTTGCCAGGACCCACGTCGATCTGCCGCAGGTGCCGCCGCGCTACCGTTCCAGCTATTTCCTGCACATCTGGGGCAACGGCTACGCCGCCGGATACTACGCCTATCTCTGGACGCAGATGCTGGCCGACGACTGCGCCGCGTGGTTCGACGCGCACGGCGGCCTGACCCGCGCCAACGGCGACCGCTTCCGGCGCCTGGTCCTCTCACGCGGCAACACGCTCGATCTCGGCGTGATGTTCCGCGACTTCGCCGGTCACGATCCGCAGATCGAGCCGATGATCAAGAACCGCGGCCTCGCGGCACGCTGACGGCGCGTCACCAAGCAGTACCGGCGCACCGTCTGCCGGCTCACGCGCGATCCGGGCTTGTCACAAAATTCATCACCCGGCGACGTCACTCACGACGAACAGGACGTGCACGTCGATCTGATGTACGCGTTGCCGATCGCTGCCGTGGACGTCAAGGTGATGGGCGGACCGACGTTCTTCAATCTCAAGCAGGACTTCGTGTCGGGCGTGAACGTCAGCGAGACCTATCCGTTCGACGCCGCGACGTTCGCCAGCGCGACGACGAAATCCCTGTCGAAGTCGGCGGTGGGATTCAACGCGGGCGTCGACATTTCGTATCCACGATCGTCAGCGGTGGGGATCGGGGGTCTGATTCGTTACAGCACCGGCGACGTGAAGTTCGAGGACGCCACGATCGGTCACCAGACGGTCAAGGCCGGGGGGGTTGAAGTGGCAGCCGGCGTCCGGATCAGATTCTGACGCGGCGCCGTCAGCACGCGACTCGTCCAGCCACGCATCCTAGCCGTTGAGCCGGTTCCGTGCTCCGCTGCCGTTTGGCCGCGGTGACATACGATAGGCGCGCCGATGCCCTCGTCCTGGCGCTGGATCGTGCCGCTGGCCACGGCCGGCCTCATCTGGGTGCTCCCGCACGGTCACTTCGACACGCGCAGCTGGAGCCTGTTGTGTCTCTTTGCCGCCGCGATCTGCGCGCTGATCACCCGGCCGGTCGCGGCCGGGGCGCTGATGATCGGCACGATCGCGATGGGCGCGCTCTTGCGGCTCTTCTCGATTCAGGACGGGCTCTCGGGCTACGCCAATGTCACCGTCTGGCTGATCCTGGCGGCGTTTCTCTTCGCGCGCGGGCTGGTCGTCACGCGCCTCGGCGAGCGCATCGCCTACGGCATCGTGAAGCGGGTCGGCGGCAGCCCGCTCGGCCTCGGCTATTCGATCGTCCTCGCCGATCTCGTGATGGCGCCGATGACGGCGTCGAACACGGCGCGCGCCGGCGGCATCCTTTTCCCCATCACGCTCAACGTCGCGCGCGTCTTCGACTCGGAACCGGGCCCTACCGCGTCGCGCATCGGCAGCTTCCTGCTGCTCACGCTCTATCACGGCGACCTCGTCGTCTCGGCGATGTTCCTGACGGCGTGCGCCCCCAATCCGCTCGTCGCCGACATCGTGCGACAGGGATCCGCGGTGCGGCTGACCTGGACGCTATGGGCGGTGGCGGCCTCGGTTCCCGGCATCGTCGCGCTCATCGCCATTCCGTACCTCGTCTACCGCCTGTCGCCGCCGGAACGCACCGATACCGCGGCCGCCCGCACGCTTGCCGCGGAGCGGCTTGCGGCGATGGGTCCGTTGTCGGGACGGGAGCGCGGCATGTTGATCGTCTTCAGCGTGGTGCTGGCGCTCTGGATCGCCGGCGACTGGCTCGCGATCTCGCCGACCACGGCCGCCATGCTCGGCGTGGCGATGCTGCTCCTCGTCGGCGTGCTCGAGTGGCGCGACATCATCGAAGAAAAAAGCGCGTGGGACGTGTTCGTCTGGTTCGGCGGCCTGATGATGCTCGCGGGTCAGCTCGAGAAGGCGGGCTTCCCGAAGGCCTTCGCGCAGGGGCTGGCGACGGCCGTCCACGGCTGGCCCTGGTGGTGGGCGCTCGTCGTCATGCTCATCGTGTATCTTTACGCGCACTACGCGTTCGCGAGCCTGGTCGCGCACGTCACGGCGATGTTTCCGGCGTTCTTCGCGACGGCGATGGCGCTCGGCGCGCCGCCGCTCGTCGCGGCCGTGGCATTCGGCGTGCTGTCGAACGTCAACGCCGCGATGACGCACTACGGGACAGGGCCGGCGCCGATCGTGTTCGGCGCCGGGTATGTGTCGCAGCCGGCGTGGTGGCGGATCGGCTTCATCGTGTCGCTCGCGCACCTGGCGATCTGGCTGCCGATCGGGTTTCTCTGGTGGAAGGTCTTGGGCTTGTGGTGAGCATCGCATGAAGACGTATCGCATCGCCGTCATCCCCGGCGACGGGATCGGCCAGGAAGTGACGCCCGCGGCGATCGCCGTGCTCGACGCCGCCGCCGCAGGCGGCTTCCGCTGCGAGTGGCAGCACTTTCCATGGGGCTCGCAGCACTATCTCGATCACGGGCGGATGATGCCGGAGAACGCGCTCGATCTGCTCCGGCCGTTCGACGCCATCCTGTTCGGCGCGGTCGGCGACCCGCGCATCCAGGACAACGTCACGCTGAACGGCCTGTTGCTGCCGATCCGCCGCGGCTTCGATCAGTACGCCTGCGTGCGGCCGGCGGTGCTCTACCCGGGGGTGCGGGGGCCGCTGGTGGGCCGTAACGGCGGCGACATCGACTTCGTCGTGGTCCGCGAGAACACCGAGGGGGAATACGCACAGATCGGCGGCGGGCTCTACCCAGACACGCCCTTCGAAGTCGCGATGCAGACGGCGACGTTCACCCGGCACGGCACCGAACGGGTGATCCGCTTCGCGTTCGAGCTGGCGCGGCGCCGGCACGGCAAGCGGCTCGTCACCTCGGTGACCAAATCGAACGCGCAGGGCTACAGCATGGCGTTCTGGGATCGGGTGTTCAGCGCCGTCGCCCGCGACTTCCCCGACATCCGCACCGAGTCGCTGCTCGTCGATGCCGCGTGCATGGACCTGGTGCGGCGGCCGATCGACTTCGACGTGATGGTCGCGTCGAACCTGTTCGGGGACATCCTCACCGACCTGAGCGCGGCGATCACCGGCAGCCTCGGACTGGCGCCGAGCGCCAATCTCAACCCGGCGCGCACCGCGCCGTCGCTGTTCGAGCCCGTCCACGGCTCGGCGCCGGACATCGCGGGCAAGGGCGTCGCCAACCCGCTGGCGGCGATGCTGGCCGGCGCGATGCTCCTCGAGTTCCTCGGCGAGACCCTCGCCGCCGCGCGCGTCGAGCAGGCCGTGCGGTCGGTGCTCGCCGACGGCGGCGCGCTGACGCCCGATCTGGGCGGCCACGGCACCACCGCCGGCGTCACCGCGGCGGCGCTGGCGGCGCTCTAGGGGCGGCGGCCGGCTCGATTACGCAGAACTGCATAACGATCACGTATACTGCCGTCATGGGCACGGTCAACCCGTTCGTCTACGGCGAAGTGATCCCCGCCTCGGCCTTCGCCGATCGCGAAACGGAGCGGGACCGCCTGCGGCGCGATCTGGCGGAAGGTCAGAAGGTGTTTCTGATCTCGCCGCGGCGCTACGGCAAGTCGTCGCTCATCCGCGGCGTCATGAAGACGCTCGCCGCCGAGGGACTCCTGACCATCGAGGTGACGGTCGCCGCCTCGAGCTCGTATGTCGCGTTCCTCGAAGCCTACGCCCGCGCGCTGCTGCTCGCCGCCGATACGCCGGTCGGCGGGCTGCGCCGGTGGGCGGCGCAGCTGCTGAATGGCGTGCGCCCCGAGCTGCGCATCGACAGCAGCGGCCCGTCGCGCGTCGCCCTCACCTTCCCCGGGGTGCGCTCGCCGCGCGACGCGGCACGACTGGCGGCGGAAGTCTTCGCCCTCCCGGGCCGCCTCGCCGAGGTTCGCCGGCAGCGATTGGCGGTCGCGCTCGACGAATTCCAGGCGATCGCCGCCTTCGACGGCGGCAACGTCGAGCAGGCGCTGCGGGCCGCCGTGCAGGAACAGCGATCGGTCGGCTACGTCTTTGCCGGATCGGAGCCGTCGCTGATGGAACGGATGTTGACGCCGCGGCGGCCGTTCTACAAGGCCGGTCCGGTGATCCGTCTCGGCAGGATCGACGAGCGGCTGTTCGCGGCGTTCATCGAGACGAAGTTCTCGCGCACCGGCATCCGCGTCGAGGACGGGCTCGGCGCGGCGATCGTCGAGCTCGCCGGCAACGTGCCTTACGACGTGCAGCGTCTGGCGCACGAAGCGTGGGACGACGTCCGCGCGGCGGGAAGACGGACCGCCGGACTCGACGATCTGCACCTGACGCTCGGACGGCTGCTCGACGAGCAGCACACGGTATTCGAAGAGGCCTGGCAGCGGCTCACGCTCGCGCAGCGCGCCGTGCTCCGCGCCATCGTCCTCGAAGAGGGGCGCGAACTGCTGTCGGCCGGCGTGCGGCTGCGGCATCGGCTGCCCGCCGCGTCGAGCGTCCAGACGGCCCTGGCCGCGCTCGTCAAGCAGGACATCGTCATGAAGGAGGCAGGCCGCTACACGGTCAACGACTCGCTCTACCGCGAGTGGATGGCTCGGCGGACGCTGTAGGGGCCTGCGCGAAGGTGCTAAGGGTGCTAACGGCGCCGAGGGTGCCAAGGGGCTGGTGCGGAGGGTGCCAAGGGGGCTAATGGTGCCAAGGGGTGCTAATGGTGCGGGTGCCAAGGGCGCCTGAGCACCCCGGCACCAGCACCCTTAGCCCCTTGGCACCCTCCGCACCTGCACCCTTGGCCCCCTTGGCACCATTAGCACCCTCGGCACCGACTGCGGCGCCCCTTCACGCCCCGGCGCCGACAGCGATCGATACTTCTTCGAACGCTTTCGACACACGCAGAAAGGCGTCGACGACGTCGGGATCGAAATGGGTCTCGCGGCCGCCGACGATGAGGTCGACCGCCTGCTGGTGTGACAGGCAGGGACGGTAGAGCGATCGCGCACGCGTGGCGTCGTAGACGTCGACGAGCGCCATGATCCGCCCGGCGATCGGAATCTGCGTGGCGCGCAGGCCGCGCGGGTAGCCGCTGCCGTCCCACCGTTCGTGATGGGTGTAGACGATGTCCTTGGCCATCTGCAGCGTCGCGTCGTCGCGGACGCCGACCCGCGCCTCGGCGCGGACGATCACGTCGCGCCCCAGCTCGGGATGCCGCCGCATCTCGAGCGATTCCTCTGGCGTCAGCGGTCCGGGTTTGTTGAGGACGCGGTCGGGAATGCCGACCTTGCCGATGTCGTGGAGCGGCGCCAGGCGGCAGAGCAGCTCGATGTGCTCGTGGGTCAGGAAGTCGTGAAAGCGCGGGTGCGCGGCCAGCGGCTCGGCGAGCAGGCGCGCGTACTGCTGGGTCCGCAGCGAATGGCGGCCGGTCTCCGCGTCGCGGACTTCCGTCAGCGAGAGCAGTGTCTGCACCATCAATCGCTGCGCGGTCGTCTTCTCGGCACCGGCGAGCCGGGCGCGGCCGCGCTCGACGGTGAATCGCGCCAGCGTCGTCACCGCGAGCGTGACGACGACAGCCACCGACGGCGACAGCGACGAGACGAACAGATGGCGCGTCGCCAGCAGCCAGGTCCCAGCCCACCAGAACCCGACGACGAGCGCGGCGCCGCTGAGCAGGCCCGCGGTCACCCCCGAGAGCGCGACGAGCGTCGCCACCGCGGCGCCGGCGAGGACGACGATCACCGTGTCGATCGACGTGCCGTACGGCGAGCGGTGGACGAAATCACGCTGCAGCAGGTTGTCGATGGCGGTGGCCTGGACTTCGACGCCCACGAACTGCGTGTCGAACGGCGTGGCGACCACTTCACGCGTGCCGAGTGCTGTCGTGCCGACCAGCACGAGACGGCCGCGCAGCGCGTCGCGCGGGACGGTCCCGTTAATCACGTCGACCGCCGACACGTACGGGAACGTCCGCCGCTTGCCGCGGAACCCCAGCAGCAGGTTGCCCTTGCCGTCGAGTGGTATCGCGAGATCGCCGATCGACAGCGTCGCGGCATTCACGGTCGCTACCCGCAGCGTCGGATGTGCGTCGCCGGCGAGCGCGGCGTAGGCGGTCAGCGCCAGGCTCGGGTAGACGCGGCCGCCGAGTCCGACGAGGAGCGGCGCGCGCCGAAGGATGCCGTCGGCGTCAGGCGCGGCGTTGAGGAATCCCGACCGGGCGGCCGCGTTGGTCAGCACCGGAAGATTGCAGACGACGCCGGTCGCATGGAAGAACGGCTCGGTCTCTTCGTCGCCGCCCGGCCTGACGATGACCAGCGGCAGCGGATGCAGCGCGCACCCGCGTCCGACCGGCGCACCGGCGTCGAACATCAAGCCGTAGCCGAGCACGGCGCCGCTGTCGCGCAGCACACCGGCCAGCGCCGCGTCGGGCGAAGCGGGATCGACGTGGCCCTGCGCCGCAGGACCGAGATCGTGGCGATCCGATTCGGCGAAGATGACGTCGATGGCGGTCACCGCGGCGCCGGCCTCGCGGATGCCGGCGATCAACCGGCCCATGACGTCGCGCCGCCACGGCCACTGGCCGACCGCGGCCAGACTGCGCTCGTCGACGTCCACGACGACGACGCGATCGAGCGGCGGGCGCACCCCGGCCGATCGCACGGCCATGTCGTAGACCGCATCGTCGAGACGCGCGAACAGCGGCGGACGGTAGATCGCGAGAATCGCCGCAAACAGCACGGGGACGACGCCGCTCAGCAGGACGAGACGACGCCGCGGGGGGGCCGTCAGCTTCAGCACCGCACGCTCACCTCACCGTGATCTCGACGCGGCGATTGCGCGGCTCCGGCGTGTTGTCGGGCGTCTTGACGAGTAGATCGGCTTCGCCGTGCGAGGTCACCTCGACGAGCGTCGGCGACAGGCCCGCCTGCTCCAGGATGCTGCGCACCGCGGTCGCGCGCTTGAGGCCGAGCGCGACGTTCGATTTCCGGTCGCCCATGGTGTCGGTGTGCCCGACGATCATCACCTCGGGCACCGGCAGCGCCTTCACCGCGGCGAGGATGTCGGGCACGAGCGCCGCCGAGGTGTCGGTCAAGGCGTCGGACTCGAACTTGAACTGCAACGTGAAGTGCCGCGGCGACGGCGGCAGCGCGGCGAGCGCCGCGCCGAAGAGTCGGGTGACCTCCTCGTCGGTCAAGGTCACGGCCGGGCCTGGCGCGGCCGACGCCGTCGTGCGTACCGACGCCCGCGGCGTCGTGAGATCGATCGACCCGAATTCGTTGCCGACGCGGATGTGGCCGGTGACGTGCGTCTCGGGATCGGGCAGGAGCACGATCAGCGCCGGGGCCGGAGGCTGCGCCGGCGCGGCCGGCGCGGCGCGCTTCGCTCCGCAGCCCGCCATCGCTACCAATGCGAGCAGTGCGCCGAGCAGCCATCCGCTCCGCTTGGGCCATCCAGCCACGACGGCCGGCCGCCCCGCTAGGCGCCGACCCGGATGGCGACGGTCGTGCCCCGGACGCCGACGATGGCCGACGGCGTTTCCAGCCGGATCGAATCGGGGGCGAGCTTCGCGATGCGGCCAGACACATAGACCGCGACGCCGCGCACGAACTTGAGCACCATGCCCAGGCCGCCCTCGCCGGGCGCGTACACGTAGTGATCGATGTTCAGCTCGCTGTCGGGCCCGAGCGAGACGCGCGTGTCGTCGCGCAGCGTGATCCCGACGGCGCCGTCGGCGGCAGTGCGCAGCGTGTCGTTCGCGTAGACGGCGTCGCCCGCCTTCGCCGGAGTCGCGACCCGGCCGCGGACAATCGTCACCGAGCCCGACACGTTCTTGACATGGCCAGCCGGCGGCGGGGTCTGGGCGGAGGCGGGGGCCGCCGCTGCGACGACCATCGTCAACGCCGCAATCAGGTGGACTAGACGGTTCATGCGATCCTCCCGCCGCTGAAATGAGACACCGGCTTACAATCGTGTCGAGCGCGGGCGCGATTTTGCCGGGCAGGTGCCGGCGGTCCGCGGCCGCGTCCCCGCCTCCTGCACCCTGCGTGCCGGCACCCGCGAGGGCCGCGCCCTGCCGCCGCCGCGCCGTCGCCGAGCTCCGAGCCATCGCGGTCCTCACGTTAATCTACGTATCCATTACGCAACGTTGCATATCGCGCCGCGACGGGTCGGGACAGCGGCAGGCGTCGGCTGGTGAGTCGTCGAGATGGGCCTGCCGGCCTCGGACCGCAGCCAATTATGCCACCGGCCCGGCAGCGCCGCCGCGCGCGCCGCCGCGCATGCGGTACACTGGCGGCCAGAGGCGCTTTGGCGGTGACCCTTACCCTGGAATTGAGCGACGCGACGGGAGCTCGGTCGTCCGACGCCACCCACGTCTTCGGCGAGGAAGGCGGCACCATCGGACGGGCGGCCACCAACGCCTGGGTGCTGCCGCACAACAAGGTGTCGGGCCTGCACGCGCGCATCACCTTCACGAATGGCGCGTTCTACATCGAGGACGCCAGCCGCAACGGGGTGTGCGTCAACGCACCCGACAATCGCCTCGTGCGCAATCGCCCCTACCCGCTGAAGTCCGGCGATCGGCTCTTCATCGAGCCGTACGAGATGACGATCTGGATCGACCAGGGAGGGGCGGCGCGCGCGCCGGCGGGCGATCCGTTCGCCGACGACGATCCGTTCCGGCTGACGCCGGCGCCCTCCTCGTCGCCGCTCCCCGGCGGCGCCATTCTCCCGGACAGGGCGGAATCGGGAGAGGTCGATCCGCTGAAGTTCTTCGATCCGGTCGGTGCGCCGGCGCCGCGCAAGCGCGCCGAGCTGCCCTCGGACGATCCCGGCAGTCTGGGACAGCACTATCAACCGCCGGTGATCATGCCATCGCCGGGCCCGCCGCCGAAGACGCCGGCCGCCGCGCCGGCAATTCCGGCCGGCTATAACCCGCTCGCCGACGATCCGATCGAGCCGATTGCCCCGCCGATCGCGCCGGCGCGGCCGCCGTCTTCCGCGCCGCTGCGGCCAAGACCGGGCGACTCGGCGGTGTGGCGGCGGCGGCGCGAGAGCGGCGGATCGGATCCGCAGCGGCCGCCGTCGGGAGCCGTGCCGGTGCCGCCCCCGGTGGCTCGGAGAGAACCCGCGGCGCCACCCGCGCCTCCTCCGGCTGACGATCTGTTCTCGGCGCCCACCGACCCGGCGAGTGCTCCCCTGCCGCCGCCGCGCGAGGTCCCGCCGCCGGTCGCCGCGCCCGTGGATCCGGAAAGCACGCGTCCGCCGATCGCGCCGGCGTCGAAGGCGCCGGCGGCTCCGCCGCTCCCGTCTGAGCCGCCCCATGCCGCGGCGCCAGTCGCGTCACCACCGCCGCCGAGGCCGCGCACGCCAGCGGCCGCCTCGCGCGCCCCGTCGGATCTCGCCGACCTGCTGGCCGGCGCCGGCATCCCCGACGCGGTCGTGACGCCGGAGCTGACGCGCAACATCGGGCAGATTCTCAACGTCGTCGTCGCCGGGCTGATGGACGTCCTCCAGTCCCGCCAGCGCATCAAGGAAGAGTTCCGGATGCAGCAGACGATCTTCCGCCAGGCCGACAACAACCCTCTGAAGTTCTCGGTCAACGTCGAGGACGCGCTGCACAACCTCCTCGTCAAGCGCAACCCCGCCTACCTGCGCCCGGTGGAGGCGTTTGCCGACGCCTTCGACGATCTCCGCGACCACCAGCTGGCGATGCTCGCCGGGATGCGGGTGGCGTTCGACACGATGCTGGCCGATACCGATCCCGACAAGATGCAGGAGCAGTTCGACAGCCAGCTCGGCAAGAGCTCGCTGGCGCTCGTGCCGGCAAAGATGCGCTACTGGGATTTGTACCGCGCCAGGCGCGGCGAATTGGCCCGGGATCCGGAGGCGGCGTTCGAACGGCTGTTCGGCGAGCAGTTCCGGAAGGCCTACGAGGAGCAGTTCCGGCAGCTCAAGGCGCAGCGCCACGCGCGCGGGTCGCGCGACGGGTCGGATCCGGGCGACGAGCGATCGTGACCCATTCGTTGTAGATTGTGGGGCACACGCCGATGTCCGCCCACAACCGCGTCGTCTGGTCCGAAGGGCTCTTCCTGCAGCCGCAGCACTTCCAGCAGCAGGATCGCTATTTCGAGCGTTACGTAGAGGCGCGCTGCCAGTCGCTGATCCCCTACAGCTGGGGTTTCACCGAGGTCGAATTCGAGCGCGACTTCCTGAAGATCGGCAAGATCGGCCTGCGCCGCCTGGCCGGCGTGCTGCCCGACGGCACCCCGTTCCGGATGCCGGACGACGATCCGCTGCCACCGCCGCTCGACGTCGGCGCCGACCTGCGCGACGAGCGCATCCATCTCGCGGTGCCGCTGCGCCGGGCCGGCGAGGTCGAGTCCGGCCGGACGGCGGGCGTCAACGATCTGATCCGCCAGGAGGTCCGCGAATTCCAGGTCGCCAACGTCGCGGCTGGAGGCGGCGAGCCGGCGACCGTCGAGGTCTCGGCGCTCAGGACGCGGCTGCTGCCGCAGCGCGAGGTCACCGAGGCCTACGCCTGCATCCCGCTGGCGAGGGTGGTCGAGTGCCGCGCCGACCAGCAGGTCGTGCTCGACGACGCGTTCATCCCGACGATCCTGCAGCTGCGCGCGGCGACGCGGCTGGCGACGCTGGCGACCGAACTGCTCGGACTGTTCCACCAGCGCGGCGAAGCGCTCGGCGGCCGCGTCGCGGCGACGAGCCGTGGCGCCGCGTCGGAGCTGGCCGACTTCCTGATGCTGCAGGCGATCAACCGCTACGAGCCGGTGCTCGCGCACTTCGCCGACACGGCGGCCGTGCACCCGGAGGCGCTGTACCGGTTCTGCGTGGCGGCGGCCGGCGAGCTCGCGACCTTCACGACCACCGCCAAGCGCACCCCGAAGTTTCCGATGTACCGCCACGATCACCTGAAGGAGACGTTCGATCCGGTGATTGCGTCGCTGCGCGAATCGATGAGCAAGGTCATGACGCAGAACGCGATCCCGATTCCGCTCGAACCGCGGAAGTTCGGGATCAGCGTCGCGATCGTGCCCGACCGGTCGCTGCTCACCTCGGCGGTGTTCATCCTCGCGGCGCACGCCGACGGTCCGGCCGAGACGCTGCGGCAGCGGTTCCCGGCGCAGGTCAAGATCGCGCCGGCGGAGCGCATCGGCGATCTGGTCCGGCAGGGCCTGCCCGGTGTGCCGGTGGTGGCGATGCCGGTCGCGCCGCGACAGATCCCCTACCACGCCGGCTACGCGTACTTCGAACTCGATCAGAGTCATGAACTGTGGGACCAAATGAAGGGGTCCGGCGGCGTGGCGATCTACGTCTCCGGCGACTTCCCGGGACTGGCGATGGAATTCTGGGCGATCCGCGGCTGAAGGATTCTTGATGGCGGACAACGACGATCCGTTCCAGCCGTCGGATCTGACGCATCGCCCGAGGCCCGGCGCCGGCCGGCGCGGGATGCCGGATCCGCCGACGCACCGCGGTCCGGCGGTGCGGCCCGCCGACGTCGAGGCGATTCCCGACGCGGCGCGCGCGTCGCTCGGGCTCGGACTGAATCCGCTCGTGCAGGCGGCGATTCCTCTGCTGCTGCTCACCGGACAGCTGCGCAGCGCGCCGGCCGCGATGGACGTCGCCGGCCTGCGGCGGCACGTCCTCGAAGAGATCCGCCGGTTCGAGGATCAAGCGCGCGCGGCCGGAATCCGCACCGAGATCGTGCTGGCGGCGCGCTACGCGATTTGCGCCGCGCTCGACGAGGCCGTGCTCTCGACGCCCTGGGGGGCGCAGAGCGAGTGGTCGCAGCACCCGGTGCTCGTCGCGCTCCACCGCGAGGCGTGGGGGGGCGAGAAGTTCTTCGAGATGCTGACCCGCATCTCGGCCGATCCGGCCCGCCACCTCGATCTGCTCGAGCTGCAGCACCTGATTCTCGCGCTCGGCTTCACCGGCAAGTATCAGATGGTCGATCGCGGTCAGGAACAGCTGCAGGACTTGCAGCACGAGCTGTTCCGGACGATCCGCGGACTGCGCGGCGCCGCGTCTCCCGAGCTGTCGCTCAAGTGGCGGGGTCTCGAGGATCAGCGCAACCGGCTGATTCGCTACGTGCCGTGGTGGGTGATCGCCGCCGCCGCCGCGGTGATCCTCACCGCCGCGTTCGTCTATTACCGGTCGGCGTTGTCGGATCAGGCCGATCCGCTGCAGGCCCAGCTGGCGCACGTCGGCATCGAGGATTTCGCGGTGCCGCCGCCGCCCGCGCCGGTCGCCGGGCCGACGCTGAAGCGGCTGCTCGCCCCCCAGGAAGCCGCCGGCGCCCTGCGCGTCGACGAGGACGGCGGCCGCACGGTGATCACGCTGCCGAGCGGCGATCTGTTCGGCTCCGGCAGCGCCACCGTCAACCCGGCCTACGAGGCGACGCTGGACCGCATCACGGCGGCACTCAACCAGGTGCCGGGCCGCGTACTGATCGTCGGGCATACCGACGATCAGCCGATCCGATCGTTCCAGTTCCACGACAACTTCGAGCTGTCGCGCGAGCGCGCGGTCAGCGTCGCCAACATCCTGAAGAAGGCGATCAACAATCCCGCCCGTCTGACGTGGCAGGGCATGGGCTCGTCGGAGCCGAAGTACCGTCCCGAGTCGGCCCCCGAGAACCGCGCACGCAACCGGCGCGTCGAGATCATTCATCTTCGCGAAGGCTGAGCGAGACATGTTCGCCTTTCTGAAACGCACCGTCGTCATCCTGATCGGCCTGCTGCTGATCGTCGTCTTCATCTGGTTCGCGGGACCGTACTTCGCGTTTGCCGACTGGCGTCCGCTCGATCCGCCGACCAACCGGCTGATCGCGATCGGCGTGGTCATCGGGTGCTGGATCGCATGGCGGCTGCTCAAGCGGCTGCGCGCGATGCGCGCCGGGGATCGCCTGCTGGCGGCGGTCGCGGCGCCGCGGCCGCAGGCCCAGGAGGAAGCGACACCGGCCGAAGTGGTCAAGCTGCGGGAGCGGTTCGAGGAGGCGGTCGGCGCGCTCAAGGAGCAGCAGCGGACCTCCGGCACGAGCCTCTACGACCTGCCGTGGTACGTGATCATCGGCGCACCGGGCTCCGGCAAGACGACGGCGCTGCTCAACTCCGGCCTGAAATTCCCGCTCGAGCAGCGGGTCGGCAAGGGCGCGCTGCGCGGCGTCGGCGGCACCCGCAACTGCGACTGGTGGTTCGCCGACGAGGCGGTGTTCCTCGACACGGCCGGCCGCTACACCACCCAGGATTCCGACGCGGCCTCCGACAGCGTCGGGTGGAGCGAGTTCCTGGCGCTGCTGCGCAAGTACCGCGCGCGCCGCCCGGTCAACGGCGTCATCCTGACGATCAACGCGCAGGACCTGCTGGTCGGCGGCCCCTCGGCGCGCGGCGCGCATGTCGACGCGGCGCGGCGGCGCCTCGAAGAGCTCAGCCGCGAACTCGGCATCCAGCTGCCCGTGTACGTGATGGTCACCAAGTGCGACCTCGTTGACGGCTTCGCCGAGTACTTCGACGACCTGCGCACCGACGGGCGCGCCCAGGTCTGGGGGGTGACGTTCCCCTACGGACAATCGGTGGCGAACGAGGGACCCGGCGTATTTCCCGCCGAGTTCGATTCGCTGATGGCTCGCCTGAACGAGCGTGTGGTCGACCGCATGCAGGAGGCGCGGGACACGCGGCGGCGGACCAAGATCTTCGGGTTCCCGCAGCAGATGTCGACGATGCGCGAGCCACTCTCCGAATGGCTCACCGACGTCTTCGCCTCGCGGGAGTTCGGCGGCCAGATCCTGCTACGCGGCGTGTACTTCACCAGCGGCACCCAGGAAGGCACCCCGATCGATCGTCTGCTCGGCAGCATCGGCCGCCGCTTCGGCGCCGGCGCGGCGGTCATGGCGCCGCAGGGGCCGGGCAAGGCGTACTTCGTCGAAACGCTGCTGAAGACGGTGATGATCGGCGAGTCGGGGCTCGCCGGAGTGAACCGGCAGCTCGAGCTGCGAAAGGCCTCGGCCCAGCTCGGCGCCTATGCCGCCACCGGAATTCTCGCCACCGCCGGCGTGGTCGCACTGTCGGTCAGCTACAAGAGCAATCACGAGTACCTGACGCAGGCGGCCGCCGACATCGACACCTTCGAGCACACCGCCAAGGTCACGCCGGCCTCGCCGCTGGAGCTGATCGTCGCGCGGCTCGACGCGATCCGCGGCGTCGTCGATTCGGCGAATCGCTACCGTGACACGACGCCGCTGCTGCTGCGATGGGGGCTGTATCAGGGGGGGGCGATCGGCAACTCGGCTCGCGACGCCTACATGCGCGAACTGGACAGCATCCTGCTGCCGCGACTCGCCTCGCAGATCCACGCGCGCATGCGCCAGTACTCGACGCAGCCGGAAAAGCTCTACGAGTACCTGAAGGGATACCTGATGCTGGGCGAACCCAAGCATCTCGACAAGGATCACCTGCAGATGCTCGCGGATCTCGAGTGGCACGCGACCGATCCGGCAATCGCGCAGGCGGCGTCGCAGCATTTCAAGAGCCTTCTCGACAACGCCGGCACGCTGCGGCCCGTCGCGCTCGACGGTCCGCTCGTCACCCAGGCGCGCGCCAGCATCCAGCAGGCATCGATGGCGCGCATCCTCTACAACCAGATCAAGAGCATCTACGCCGATCCGCCCGGCGCGCAGGGGCTGCGCCTCGATCAGCAGGCGGGCATCGGCGCCGACACCGTGTTCAGGCGCCGCAGCGGGGTGCCGCTGTCGACGCCGATGCCGACGCTCTACACCCGCGACACGTTCAAGCAGATCACCACCGAGGGGCGCGCCGTCCTGCTCAAGCGGATGGCCGACGATTCCTGGGTGTGGGGAGACAGCGCGACGGGGGCGCTCGCCAACGCGGGCTCCCTCGTGTCCACGGTCACCAATCTCTACGAGCAGGACTACATCCGGGCCTGGAACGCGGTGCTCGAGGATCTGCAGTTCGCGACGTTCCCGACGATTCCGCAGC
Source organism: Vicinamibacterales bacterium (assembly GCA_036496585.1). Taxonomy (NCBI): domain Bacteria; kingdom Pseudomonadati; phylum Acidobacteriota; class Vicinamibacteria; order Vicinamibacterales; species Vicinamibacterales bacterium. The sequence continues at coordinate 14,528 of DASXLB010000039.1, read as the reverse complement.
TCGACGCCGCGCTGCAGCTGCTCGCCGGGCCGACGTCCCCGCTCCGCGGTCTGCTCCGCGTCGTCGCCGACAACACGACGCTGGTGCAGGCATCCTCCGCGTCGGCTCCGACCGGCGCGCTCGGTCAGGCGACGCAGTCCGTCAAGCAGAAGTTCGAGGATCTGATGAAGCCGGTGCAGGGAGCCGTCGGGATGGCGGCGGTCAATCCTGGGACGGTCGTCACCGCGCAGTTCCAGTGGGCGCGGCAGCTCACGGCGGGCGAAGCCGGCAAGACGCAGCTCGACGGCATCCTCAAGACGCTCGGAGAGATCCAGCAGCAGCTCGACACGCTCGGTCCCGACGTCGCCGGCGGCAGTCCCGTGCAGATTCTGTCGAATCCGGCGTTCCGCGTGCTGATGCAGACGCTGCGGCAGCAGACGGAAGTGCTGCCTCCTGGTCTGCGGACGCTGGTCGCGCAGATCGGCGAAGGGAGCGAGGGCACCGTCAACCAGGAAGCGACGTCGGAGCTCCACAACCTCTATCTGCAGACGGTCGTGCCCGCCTGCCAGACGCTGATTGCCGGCAAGTATCCGTTCGCCAACTCGAACGTCGACGTGCAGCCGGCCGACCTCGGTACGGTCTTCGGCTTCGACGGCGCGTTCGACAAGTTCTTCTCGGATCGTCTCGCCAAGCAAGTCGACACGACCGGGCCCGTCTGGGCGTGGCGGCCGGGATCGGTGATGCTGTCGAACACCCTGCTCGCCCAGTTCCAGGCGGCACAGGCGATACGCGACATGTTCTTCCAGCCCGGGTCGAAGACGCCGTCGGTGCGGTTCTTCGTCACCTTCAGCGATCTCGACAGCAGTGCGACGCGGTTCGTCCTGGCGTTGGACGGACAGAATTTCGACGACAAGCACTTCCGGCAGCCGGGGGTGTGGCCGGGACCTCAGGCCGGCTCCGCGACGACGGCGTGGGAGAGCCGCTATTACGATCCGACCAAGGCGTACGGCGGGCCGTGGGCGTGGTTCCGCCTGATCGACGAATACCGCGAGGGTGTCCCCGATCCGCAGCACGTGCTGCTCAACGTCAAGAACCGCTATCACCGCGTCCACATCACCGTCGAGCCATCGAGCGCCGCGGCCAATCCCTTCACGTCGGCGACCTGGCGGCAATTCAGTTGCGAGTCCTGAGCGACCCATGCAGGTAGGGTTCTACGGCAAGCTGCCCAGCCACGGTGACTTCCTGCGGCGGCGCGTCTCGGACGCGTTCGTGGACGCGTGGGACGGCTGGCTGCGCGAGTGTCTCGCGTCGAGCCAGACGGCGCTCGGCGGCCGCTGGCTCGACGTGTATCTCACCAGTCCGGCCTGGCGGTTTGCCTGCGCGGCAGGTGCGTGCGGACCGCTCCCCGTGCTCGGGGTCGTGGCGCCGAGCGTCGATCAGGTCGGACGGTATTTCCCGCTGACCCTCGTCGCCGAGCTGCCGGCGGAGACCCCGCTCGTCAGCGCCGCCTCGAACTCCGACCGGTTCTTCGAGACCGCCGAGCATCTGGTCATCGAGACGCTCGCGACCGAGCGCGTCGACTTCGACCGCTTCGATCGCCGGGTGGCGGCGCTCGAGCAGGAGCTCGGAGCGCTGGCGCTGCCGCCGTCGCTGGCGCTCGAGGCGGAGGCGACGGCGATTCTGACCGACAGTCCGCGCGCCTGGCATCTCCCGCTCGGCACGTCCTCCGACGTCCGGAGCGCGTTCGAGCAGCTCCTCTCGCTGCATCTCGAATCGAAGTACCGGCCGCTGGTGCTCTGGTGGAGCGAGGGGTCGGCGGTGGTCGAGCCGAGCTGCCTGATCGTCAAGGGTCTGCCCCCGCCGACGTTGTATCCGGCGTTTCTCGAGGGGGCGTGGCCGGCGCACCAGTGGCAGTCGCTGCCGACGCGGGTGTCGGGCGAGATCACGCTGTCGAACACGGCCGCGATCGAGCCGGCCGGCGCCCTCTACCTGCACTCGGCGGCCGCCACCGACGTCGGGCGGGCCCGCACCAACAACGAGGACGGGTTCGTCGAGCGCCCCGAGGCAGGTATCTGGGCCGTCGCCGACGGCATGGGGGGCCACAGCCACGGCGAGGTGGCGAGCCGGATGGTGTGCGACGCGCTCGCCGAATTTCCGCTCGACGGAACGTTCGAGGAAGCCGTCGACAACGCGATGAAGCGCGTCCAGGACGTGAACGATCATCTGGTGCGGTCGTCGATGCACGCTGCGCTCACCGAGCGCGCCGGCAGCACCGTCGTCGTCCTGCTCGTCCGCGGTCCGAAATCGGCGGTGCTGTGGGCCGGCGACAGCCGCGTGTATCGCTGGCGTGGCGGCACGCTCGAGCAGCTGACGCGCGATCACAGCCTCGCGGAGCTGGAGGGATCGAACCCGCTGCAGTCGAGCGTGATCACGCGCGCCGTCGGCATGGACACCGATCTGGTGCTCGACGTCCATCGCGACTCGGTGCTGGCGGACGATCGCTTCCTGCTTTGTTCGGACGGCCTGACGCGCGTCCTGACGGTGGAGCAGATTGGCACCTTGATGGCGACCCCGGATATTCGTGCCGCGGTGGACGGCCTGATCCAGGCGACGCTCGACGCCGGGGCCCCGGACAACGTCACCGTCCTGATTGCGGAAGTGCAGCACTAGCGGAGGGGCGTCGCGGAATGTACGGTGGCGCGAAAGGGAACGCTCTCCCGCGCTTGACGTCCCATCGGGGACTGTTCCGGAAGCACCAGTTCGACCCGGTCGCGATGCCGTCGCCGTTTTCGGATAGAATGCGGAACCTCAACCCCCGGGAAGAGAGGCTTCCTTTTCGATGAGTGCTGGCTGGGACGCTCAGGCGCTGCTCGCGCCGCTTGGCGGCGAGCAACCCTGCGGACAGAACCCTGACGACACAGGGGCGCTCGTCGCCTTCGACGCGCTCCGTCTGTTCGGCCAGTCCCGTTCGCCCGAAGCCGCGCCCGACGCCGAGGAAAGCGACAAGGAAGCCGCCAAGACCCGCGCCCCCCTCGAATGGGGACGCGTCCGCTCGGATGCGCTCGAGGCGCTCGGAAAAAGCAAGGATTTACGACTGCTGGCCTATCTGGCGATGGCGTCGCTCAGGACCGATGGGCTGACGTCCTTTGCCGAGACTCTGACGACGGCCTCGAAGTGGCTCGAGACGTATTGGCCCACCGTGTACCCGGCGCTCGACGAAGACGCGGTTGCCCGGCGCAACGCGCTCAATTGCTTCGCCGACCCGATGGCGATGGTCGACCGGGTGTGGCGGCTGCCGCTCGTCACCAGCCGTCAGCACGGCCGCTACAGCCTGCGCGACATCGAGGTGGCACGGGGCATGGCGCAGGCGGGCCCACTCGAGGCCAAGGCGGACGAAGCCGCTATCCGCATGGCCTTCAAGGAGATCCCGCTCGACGAGCTGACCACCGCGGATCAGGGGGTCACCGACGGGATGGCGGCGATGAACGCCATCGATGCCAAGATGCGGAGCGAAGGCGGGCCTGAGGTGGCCCCCGATTTCGGGCCGCTCCTGACACAATTCGCCAAGCTCTCCCGGATATATAAGGAGGAGCTCGCGACGCGGGTCGAGTTCGTCGGCGGAGCACCAGGCGAAGGACAGGCTGGCGAGGGGCCGGGAGGGTTCGTCGCCGGGGTGATCAACTCGCGCGCGGACGCGATTCGGGCTCTGGACGCGGTGGCGGACTACTTCCGGCGCAGCGAGCCGTCGAGCCCGATCCCGCTGTTTGTCGAGCGCGCCAAGCGTCTGGTGGCGAAGGATTTTCTGGAAGTACTGGCCGACATCGCGCCCGACGCGTTGACGGTGGCGAGGGCCGCCGGCGGCCTGAAGAATGAGTGAGTAACGCGCTATCCCTGAGGGAGGTATTCCGTGGCGAAGGCGAGCAGTCAGAAATTCATTGCACGCAACCGGGCGCCCCGCGTCCAGATCGAGTACGACGTAGAGCTGTACGGCGCCGAAAAAAAGGTCCAGCTGCCGTTCGTGATGGGGGTGCTCGCGGATCTGAGCGGCAAGCCCGCCGAGCCGCTGGCCCCGGTCGCCGATCGCAAGTTCCTCGACATCGACGTCGATAACTTCGACAGCCGCATGAAGGCGATGAAGCCGCGTGCGGCGTTCCAGGTCCCGAACACGCTGACCGGTGAGGGGAACCTGAGCGTCGAGCTGACGTTCGAGAGCATGGACGACTTTTCGCCGGCGGCGGTCGCCAGCAAAGTCGACGCGCTGAGCAAGCTGCTCGAAGCCCGCAAGCAGCTGGCCAACCTGATCACCTATATGGACGGCAAGACCGGGGCGGAGGATCTGGTCGCCAAGCTTCTGCAGGATCCCGCCCTGCTGCAAACGCTTGCCGCGTCGAAGAATCCGGGGGAATCCTCCGGGTCCTGACGGGACCTGTAACGGAGAACAGCCATGGCAGACCCCAAAGCGCAGCAGGAGCAGACATCGGCCATCGGGGCCGTCGAAGCGAGCGATTTCGACTCGCTGTTGAAGAAGGAATTCAAGCCGAAGACCGACGAGGCGAAGGATGCCGTCGAACGGGCGGTGCGGACGCTCGCCGAGCAGGCCCTGTCGCAGACGAAGCTTGTCAGCACCGACGTCGTCAAGTCGATCGAGGCGATCATCGCGCAGCTCGACAAGAAGCTGACCGAGCAGATCAATCTGATCATGCACCAGGAGGAGTTCCAGAAGCTGGAAGGCGCGTGGCGCGGGCTTCACTATCTCGTCAACAACACCGAGACCGACGAGATGCTGAAGATCCGCGTGATGAACATCAGCAAGCTGGATCTGGGCAAGACGCTGAAGCGCTACAAGGGCACGGCGTGGGACCAGAGTCCGCTGTTCAAGAAGGTCTACGAAGCGGAGTACGGGCAGTTCGGCGGCGAGCCGTTCGGCTGTCTCGTCGGCGACTACTTCTTCGATCAGACGGCGCCCGACATCGAGCTGCTCGGCGAGATGTCGCAGGTGGCGGCGGCGGCGCATGCGCCGTTCATCGCCGGCGCCTCGCCGACCATCATGCAGATGGCGACGTGGCAGGAACTGGCCAACCCGCGCGACCTGACCAAGATCTTCACGACGCCGGAGTATGCGGCGTGGCGCTCGCTGCGCGAGTCGGAGGATGCGCGCTACCTGGGGCTGGCGATGCCGCGCTTCCTGTCGCGCCTGCCCTACGGCGCCAAGACCAACCCGGTCGAGGACTTCGCGTTCGAGGAGGACACCGGCGCCGCCGATCACAGCCGCTACACCTGGTCGAACGCCGCCTACGCGATGGCGACGAACATCAACCGTTCGTTCAAGATGTACGGCTGGTGCTCGCGGATCCGCGGCGTGGAATCGGGCGGCGCGGTCGAGGGGCTCCCGGTCCACACCTTCCCGACCGACGACGGCGGGGTCGACATGAAGTGCCCGACCGAGATCGCGATCAGCGATCGTCGCGAGGCCGAGCTCGCCAAGAACGGCTTCATGCCGCTGCTGCACCGCAAGAACTCCGATTTCGCGGCGTTCATCGGCGCGCAGTCGGTGCAGAAGCCGGCGGAGTACACCGATCCCGACGCCACCGCGAATGCGAACCTCGCGGCGCGGCTGCCGTATCTGTTTGCATGCTGCCGCTTCGCGCACTACCTCAAGTGCATCGTGCGCGACAAGATCGGGTCGTTCAAGGAACGCGACGACATGCAGGTGTGGCTGCAGAAGTGGATCATGAACTACGTCGACGGCGATCCGGCGCACTCGTCGGAGACGACCAAGGCACAGAAGCCGCTGGCCGCCGCCGAAGTGCAGGTCACCGAGATCGAAGGCAATCCCGGCTACTATGCGGCGAAGTTCTTCCTGCGCCCGCACTATCAGCTGGAAGGACTCACCGTTTCGCTGCGCCTCGTCTCCAAGCTCCCGTCGGCGAAGGCCGGTTAGAGCCCGACGACTCGAGCAAGGGACAGGCGCTGTTCGGATCCACCCGGGAGACCGTTATTCACGTGAAGGAGCGTTGAAACCATGGCATCGGACATCTTCGCAAAGCTCGGCGACATCAAGGGCGAATCGCTCGACGACAAGCACAAGGACGAGATCGAAGTCGTGTCGTTCTCCTGGGGTGTCGACAACCGGGGATCGATGGCGTTCGGCAGCGGCGGCGGCGAGGGCAAGGCGTCCTTCCACGATCTGTCGTTCGTGCACAAGGTCGACAAGGCGTCGCCGATCCTGATGCAGTCCTGCGCGACCGGCGTGCACCTCAAGGAGGGCACGGTCACCCACCGCAAGTCGGGCAAGGGACAGCAGGAGTTCCTAGTCATCAAGATGAACGACCTCATCGTCACCAGCGTGCTGCCCGGCCACAGCGGCGACGGCGGCGCGACGGAGACCGTGACGCTGGCGTTCGCCAAGGTGGCGGTCGAGTACAAGCCGCAGAAGGCGGATGGCTCGCTCGATGCCGGGATCCACTTCAAGTACGACCTGAAGGCCCAGAAGGAAGCGTAAGCCAGCAGGAGTACTCGCGTGGCACCCACGAAGGAGCAGCTCGGCACCGGTGACATGTTCTTCAAGGTCAAAGGGGCCAAGCACGGCGATATTCAGGGCGAGTCCCAGGATCAGAAGCACAAGAACGAAATCGAAGTGCTCAGCTGGTCCTGGGGCATGCAGGGCAAGTCTTCGCTTGGCGGCGGGCCTGCCACCGGCAAGGCGACGATGCGCGAGCTGCGCATCGTCAAGAAAGTCGACAAGGCCTCCACCGCCCTGATGTCTGCGCTGCGCGGCAACGAGCCGATCAAGGAGGGCATCCTGACGCTCAGGAAGACCGGCGGCTCGAAGATCGAGTACCTGAAGATCACGATCAATGACGGCCGCGTGATGTCGCTGGACGTCGACGCGGGAGATGCCTCGGGAAGCTCGACGCTGATCGAGCGGGTGAGCTTCTCGTTCAACAAGATCGCCGTGGAGTACACGCCTCAGGGTGGCGACGGCCTGCCGCTCGGGGCGACCTCGTTCGAAGACCAGTGGAGCGAGACGAGCTAGATCATGACATTGTCTGGCGCTGCCGAGCGGGCTCTGAAGGACGGCGACCCTCACGCCGCGCTGGCGCGGCTGCAGGAGGACGTCCGCGCGCGGCCGTCCGACGCCAAGCTGCGGGTGTTTCTGTTCCAGCTCCTGTGCGTGCTCGGCGACTGGGAGCGCGCGCTCAATCAGCTGAAAGTGTCGTCGGAGATGGACCCGCTCGCCCTGCCGATGGCGCAGATGTACGGCGAGGCGGTGCGGTGCGAGGCGGTCCGCCAGGAGGTCTTCGCGGGACGCAAGTCGCCGATGATTCTCGGCGAGCCCGACGAATGGCTCGCGCTGCTCATCGAATCGCGGCTTCGCGCCGGCCGCGGCGAGACCGCGCAGGCCGAGGATCTGCGGGGCCGCGCGTTCGAGCAGGCGCCCGGCTCGAGCGGCGACATCGACGGCACGCCGTTCGAGTGGATTGCCGACGCGGATTCGCGACTGGGGCCGGTCGTCGAGGCGATCGTCAACGGACGCTATTACTGGGTGCCGTTTTCGCGCATCAAGATGATCGCGTTCGAGAAGCCGGAAGACCTACGCGATCTGATCTGGATGCCGGCCCACGTCGACTTCGCAAACGGCGGCGAATCGCTCGCGCTGATTCCGACCCGCTACCCCGGATCGGAGTCGTCCGCCGACGGCGCGGTCGCCCTGGCGCGCAAGACGATCTGGGAGCCGTTTGCCGACGATGCATACGCCGGAGTCGGCCAGCGAGTGTTCGCGACAGACGCCGGCGAAGTGCCGATGCTTGAGATCCGCGCGATCTCGCTGCGGCACGACGGCGCAGCCGCCGACGCCGCGGCCACCGCCGACCATGCCTGACCCGCGTAGTCCGGAAGACCAGCTGCAGCCCGCGCTGCTGGATCGGTTGACGGACGAAGAACCCGAACAGAAGCTCGAGCCCCGGGCGCAGCGCGTCATCAGCAAGCGCCAGCTGCGACAGGCCGTCCTCCGCGATCTCGCCTGGCTGCTCAACTCGACGCGGCTCGACGCCAACATGGACGCGGCCGTGTTTCCGCTGGCGCGGCGATCGGTCATCAACTACGGGCTGCCGGCGCTGTCGGGCGAGACCGCTACCTCGATCGAAGTCTCGGACCTCGAGCGCGGCATCCGCCAGGCCATCCTCGACTACGAACCGCGCCTGCTGGCGTCATCGCTGCGCGTCAAGGCGATCGAGGTCGGCGAGTTCGAGAATCACAACGTCATCGGCATCGAGATCTCGGGGCAGCTGTGGGCGCAGCCGATCCCCATCGATCTGCTGGTGCGCACGGAGATCGACCTCGAGACGGGCAAGGTGGAGATCGCCGACGTAGCCGAGACGCGGGCCTCGCCATGAACCCGCGCCTGCTCCAGCTCTACGAATTCGAGCTCCAGCATTTGCGCGAGATGGGCGCCGAGTTCGCGGCGCAGTCGCCGAAGATCGCGGCGCGACTCGGCATCCGCGGGGTCGATATCGTCGACGACCCGTACGTCGAACGGCTGCTCGAGGGAGCGGCGTTCCTCGCGGCACGCGTGCAACTGAAGCTCGACGCGGAGTTTCCGCGCTTCACCCAGGCGCTGCTCGAGATCATCTACCCGCACTATCTGGCGCCGACGCCGTCGATGCTCGTCGCCCAGCTGCAGCCGGACAAGAACGAGCCGACGCTCGCCGACGGCAACCGTGTCGTGCCGCGCGGCACCACCTTGTTCTCGATCCAGGGGCCCGACGACGCCACGGCGTGCGAGTTCCGAACCGCGCACGACGTGCCGCTGCTGCCGGTCGAAGTCGCCTCGGCGACCTATTTCTCCTACGCCCCGGATCTGCCCCTCAACGCGCTGTCGCTGTCGCAGCCGATTCGGGGCGGTGTCCGTATCCGGCTCAAGACGACGGCAGGCCTCAAGTTCGAGCAGACGTCGATCCAGCGCCTCGGCTTCTATCTGGGCGGCCGCGACGACGTGGCCTACAAGCTGCTGGAGCTCCTGCTGTCGAGCGGCCTCGGCGTGCTGGTCCGGCCGGTCGGGGGCCGGCCGCAGGATTTCACGCTGCTGCCGCCCTCGACCATTCGTCCGGTCGGGTTCGCCGACGACGAGGCGCTGCTGCCGCTCGGGCTGCGGTCGTTCCAGGGTTATCGGCTGCTGCAGGAATACTTCGCGCTGCCGCAGCGTTTCCGCTTCGTCGAGCTGACCGGACTTGACGCGAGCCTGCGGCGGGCCGGCGGCGGCGAGGTGGAAATCGTCGTGTTGCTCGGCCGCGGCGATCCGACGCTCGAGAGCGTGATGGACGCGTCGAACCTGCGGCTGTTCTGTACGCCGGCCGTCAACCTGTTCGAGAAGTCACGCATCGATCGCGTCCACGTCAGCGATTCCACCTACGAGTTCCACGTCGTGGCCGACCGCACGCGGCCGCTCGATTTCGAGATCTATCAGATCACCGAGGTGATCGGCCACGGTACGGGAGACGACAGCGAACAGCAGTTCCTGCCGTTCTACGAGTCGTCGAGCCGCGATGTCCGAGACGAATCGGCGTACTTCACGACGCGGCGGCAGCTGCGGGTGATTCCGCCCGACCAGCGGCGCCGCACGCGCTCGGGCTACGTCGGCAGCGAGGTGTTCCTGTCGCTGGTCGATTCCAAGCAGGCGCCGTTCAGCGCCGATCTCCGGCAGCTGTCGATCCGCGCCCTTTGCACGAATCGCGACCTGGCGCTCCAGATGCCGCTCGGCCTCGGCCAGACCGATTTTTCGCTGAACATCGCCGCGCCGGTCACCTCGGTGCGCGTGATCAGCGGTCCGAGCCGGCCATTCTCACCGGTGGCGGACGGCGCGATCGCCTGGCGTGCGATCAGCCACCTGTCGCTCAACTATCTGTCCCTCGTCGGGGCGACCGGACAGCAGGGAGCCAAGGCGCTTCGCGATCTGCTCGAGCTGTACGCGACCACGACCGACGTCTCGGCGCGTCGCCAGATCGAAGGCATCCTCTCGGTGAACGCCAACCGCGTGGTGCGGCGGCTGCCGGGCCGCGGGCCGATCGCCTTCGGACGCGGCGTGCAGGTCAGCGTGGAAGTGGACGAAATGGCGTTCGAGGGGAGCAGCGCCTTTCTCCTCGGCGCAGTGCTCGACCGCTACTTCGCGCGCTACGTATCGATCAACGCCGTGACGGAAACGGTGCTCCGCTCGCAGAGCCGGGGCGAGATCAATCGATGGATGCCAAACTGGGGAACCAGGCCGACACTCTGAGCTTTCTGGACGCCCTGTCGAAGGAGCCGTACCGCTACGACTTCTACCAGGCGCTGCGGCGGCTCGAGTGTCTGTACGCCGACAAGCCGCTGTGGGGGACGGCGCTGCGTCCGATCGACGAAGCGATCCGGTTCGGCCAGCCGCCGGAGCTGACGTTTCCGCCCGCGCCGATCGCCGCGCTCGAGTTCGGCCGCGACGGCGCGCCGCCGCGGCTGCAGGTCCGGCTCTTCGGCCTGCTCGGGCCGAACGGCCCGCTTCCGCTCCACATCACGGAGTACGCGCGCGAGCGGCTGCGCCACGCCGGCGACCGGGCGCTGTGCAACTTCCTCGACCTGTTCCACCACCGGTTCATCGCTTTCTTCTATCGGGCCTGGGCCCAGGCGCAGCCGCACGTCAACCGCGATCGCCCCGGCCGCGATCGGTTCCGCGTCTACGTCGGCTCGTTCGTCGGCATCGCCCCCGACGCGCTGCGCGATCGCGACAGCGTGTCCGACCTGGCGCGCCTGTTTCACACCGGCACGCTCATTCGACAGGTCCGCAACGCCGAGGGGCTGGCGCAGATCGTCGCCGAGTTCTTCGGGGTCGAGGCCCGCATCGAGGAGTTCGTGGCGCACTGGCTCGTACTGGAGGCGCCGACCCGCACCCGGCTCGGTCGTCCCGGATCGTCGCTCGGCGACGGCGCCGTGCTCGGCCCCCGCGTCTGGGATCGCCAGGGCAAGTTCAGGATTCATCTCGGGCCGTTGACCCTCGCGGAGTACGAATCCTTTCTGCCGTCGACGATTCGCGGCGGCCATGTGGCGCGCGGCGGCAAGCGCCTGCGCGAATTGGTCGACTGGGTGCGTTTCTACCTCAGTTTCGAACTGGATTGGGACGTGCGGCTCCATCTGAAGCCCGGCGAAGTACCGGTCCTGCAATTGGGCCGCGCCGGGCAGCTGGGCTGGACGACGTGGTTGGGCAGACGGCGCGGCCGCGAAGATGCCGCCGATCTGATCCTCGATGGTGAATGGTGTGTTGGTGACAATCGAGCCGCTGCATGAGTGAAATCAATCGATCTGCGTCATTTGGCAAGTTGAACAGCCTCGCCTACAAGGCCATCGAGGGGGCGACCGTCGTCTGCAAGCTGCGCGGCAACCCCTACGTGGAGCTGGTGCACTGGATCCAGCAGATCCTGAACGCACAGGATTCCGACTTGCACCGCATCATCCGCCACTTCGAGGTGGATTCGTCGCGGCTCGCCAAGGATCTGACCGAGGCGCTCGATCGCCTGCCGCGCGGCGCGACGGCGATCTCGGATCTCTCGACCCACATCGAGAACACCGTCGAGCGCGGCTGGGTCTACGCGTCGCTGATGTTCGGCGAGTCGAGGATCCGGACCGGCCATCTGATGGTCGGGATGATCAAGACGCCGTCGCTGCGCAACGCGCTGCTCGCGATCTCGAAGCACTTCGACGCGATCAAGTCGGACGCGCTGACCGACGGCTTCGCCAAGATCGTCGGCGGCTCGCCGGAGGACGCGCTGGGGGCGACCGACGCCTCGTCGACGGCGGCGCCCGGCGAAGCCAGCGGCGCGATGGCGCCGGCACAGCTCGGCAAGCAGGAAGCGCTCAAGCGCTACGCCACCAACCTCACCGAACGGGCGAAGAAGGGGCAGCTCGATCCGGTGAGCGGGCGCGACGAGGAGATCCGTCAGATCGTCGACATCCTGATGCGGCGCCGCCAGAACAACCCGATCCTGACCGGCGAGGCCGGCGTCGGCAAGACCGCGGTGGTCGAGGGCTTCGCCGCGCGGATCGCCGCCGGCGACGTCCCGCCGCCATTGAAGAACGTGCAGCTCTACACGCTCGACATCGGGTTGCTGCAGGCCGGTGCCAGCATGAAGGGCGAGTTCGAGAACCGCCTGCGCCAGGTGATCGACGAAGTACAGGCCTCGCCCGTCCCGATCATCCTGTTCGTCGACGAGGCCCACACCCTGATCGGCGCCGGCGGATCGGCCGGCACGGGCGACGCGGCGAATCTGCTGAAGCCGGCGCTGGCGCGCGGCACCTTGCGCACGATCGCGGCGACGACCTGGGCGGAATACAAGAAGTACATCGAGAAGGACCCGGCGCTCACCCGCCGCTTCCAGGTCGTCCAGGTGTCGGAGCCGAGCGAGGAGAAGGCGACGCTCATGGTGCGCGGCGTGGCGTCGACGCTCGAAAAGCATCACCGGGTGCAGTTGCTGGACGAAGCCCTCGAGGCGGCTGTGCGGCTGTCGCACCGCTACATTCCGGCGCGCCAGCTGCCCGACAAGGCGGTGAGCCTGCTCGACACGGTCTGCGCGCGCGTCGCGATCAGCCAGCACGCGGTGCCGGCGCAGCTCGAAGACTGCCGGCGCACGATCGAAGGGCTCGAGATCGAGCGCGGGATCATCAACCGCGAGGAGTCGGTCGGTGTCGAGGTCGAGGCGCGCCGCAAGGCGTGCGAGGACAAGCTGACGGCGGCGAACGCCAGGCGCGTCGAGCTGGAAGCGCGCTGGGAAGCGGAGCGCAAGCTCGCCGATCGGGTCCTCGAGATTCGCGCCACCCTGCGCGCCGCCGCCGACGGCAGCGCGGCGGCGGCGAAAGAGGCCGCGAAGGCGGGCGCGACAGCCGCGGCGGCACCGGCACCACCGGTGACGCCGGGCGCTGCCGCACCGGCTGCCGCAGACGCGGCGCCGGCATCGGCAGGCCTCGCGCCGGCGTTGGCGCCGGAGCAGCGCGCCACGCTGCTCGCCGAGCTGCGTGATCTCCAGTCGCAGCTCACGACGCTGCAGGGAGAGTCGCCGCTGATCCTGCCGAGCGTCGACGAACAGGCGGTGGCGTCGGTCGTCCAGGACTGGACCGGCGTTCCCGTCGGCCGCATGGTCAAGAACGAGGTCGGCTCGCTGCTGCACCTCGCCGAGACGCTGAACCAGCGCGTCATCGGCCAGCGGCATGCGCTCGACATCATCGCGCGGCGCATCCAGACCTCGCGCGCCAAACTCGACAACCCCAACAAGCCGATCGGCGTGTTCATGCTCTGCGGACCGTCGGGTGTCGGCAAGACCGAGACGGCGCTGACGCTGGCCGAAGCGCTCTACGGCGGCGAGCAGAACGTCATCACCATCAACATGAGCGAGTTCCAGGAGAAGCACACCGTTTCGACGCTCAAGGGCTCGCCGCCCGGATACGTCGGCTACGGCGAAGGCGGCATCCTGACCGAGGCGGTGCGCCGCCGCCCCTACAGCGTCGTGCTGCTCGACGAGATCGAGAAAGCGCATTCCGACGTGCACGAGCTGTTCTTCCAGGTCTTCGACAAGGGCTGGATGGAGGACGCGGAGGGGCGCTACATCGACTTCAAGAACACGGTGATCCTGCTGACCTCGAACGTCGGCACCGAGCTCATCGCCAGCATGTGCAAGGACCCCGAGCTGATGCCGAATCCCGAGGGCATCGCCAAGGCGCTGCGCGAGCCGCTGCTCAAGAAATTCCCCGCGGCGCTGCTCGGACGGCTGGTGGTCATTCCCTACTATCCGCTCAGCGACGCGATGCTCGCGAACATCGTCCGGCTGCAGCTCGGGCGGATCGCCAGGCGGGTGACGGATCACCACAAGATTCCGTTCACCTACGACGAAGACGCGATCAAGCTGATCGTCAGCCGCTGCACCGAGGTCGAGAGCGGCGGCCGCATGATCGACGCCATCCTCACCAATACGGTGCTCCCGGAGATCAGCCAGGAGTACTTGAAGCGGACGCTGGAAGGCCAGTCGCTGAAGGGGATCCAGCTCAAGGTCGCGAACGGCGATTTCGAGTACCGGTTCGAATGAGTCGGCGATGGGCAACCGCATGCAGGACGTGCTCGGCGAACCCCTCGGCGACCAGCCCGAGGAGCCAACGCGCGAGCTGACCGTCGAGGAGGCGATTGATCTGGCGATCCAGTTGCAGCGGCAAGGGGACTTCGACGCGGCCGCGATCATGTTTCGCGAGATTCGCACCGTCGCGCCGAGCGATGTCCGGGCGATGCACTATGCCGGCGTGCTGGCGCACCAGCAGGGCCGCAGCGGCGAGGCCGTCGATTTGATCGCGCAGAGCCTGGCACTCGACGGCAGCCGCGCCGACTGGCACAACAACCTCGCGATCGTGCTGCAGCGGGCGTCGCGGTTCGACGAGGCGATCGCCGCCTATCAGCGGGCCATTGCGCTCAACCCGTCGCACGTCGCGGCTCACAGCAATCTCGGCGTGCTGCTGCGCGCGACCAATCGTCCTCAGGAGGCGGAGGC
>DASXLB010000038.1 GCA_036496585.1 Vicinamibacterales bacterium | reverse complement strand
GCGCGACGCGTCGAGTCGGCCGGGACGGAATCATCTGGTCCGCGGCATCAGATCCAGTCGATCGAGCGCGAGTGATTCGAGCCTGGCGAGGGCGTCGTGGTCGGTCATGTCAGGCTGCAGCGGCGTGACGGAGACGTAGCCGTCGCGTACCGCCTGGAAGTCGGATCGGTCGTGCGGCTCCCAGGCGTTCTCGCCTTCTTCGATCCAGTAGTACGCCCTGCCGCGCGGATCGATCCGCTCGTCCACCGTCGTCACGTGGTTGCGCTTGGCCTGGACGGTGAGGCGGAATCCCTTCGGCGTGCCACCCGGGACGTTGAGGCTGAGAAACGTCTGTGGGCCGATGAGGCCGTCGCGCACGCCCTCGTTCAGCACCAGCGCCGCGATCGTCGCGGCGGCGGCGGCCGAGTGGCTGAAATCGTAGACGCCGAGCGTCCGCTCCTGCGACACCGCGATACTCGGCACCCCCAGCAGCGCGCCTTCGAGCGCCCCCGACACCGTGCCCGAATACGTCACGTCGTCCCCGAGGTTGTAGCCCTTGTTGATGCCCGACACGATGAGATCCGGCGGCGAGGGGTACAGTTTTGTGAAAGCGACGTTGACGCAGTCGCTCGGCGTGCCGTCCACCTCGTAGACCCCGTCGCGAAGCTGCTCCAGCCGGAGCGGCCGGCGCAGCGTCAGCGCGTGGCCGATGGCGCTCGCTTCGACGTGGGGCGCGACGACCAGCACCCGCCCCAGGACTCGGAGCGCGCCGGCCAGCGCGTGAACGCCCTCGGAGTGGACGCCATCGTCATTCGTAACGAGGATACTGCGCATCGGAAGGCGACAAGTATAGCGCCTCGCCAGCAACCCCGCCGACGCAGGCACGTCGTTCAAACCGCGCATCGGACAGGTACAATCGACCGCCGTGCGACCCTTCGATGCCGTGCTCGTCGTTGCCTTCGGCGGCCCGCAGGGTCCGGCCGACGTACGGCCGTTCCTGGAGAACGTGCTGCGCGGACGCCGCGTCGCTCCTGAACGGATCGACGAGGTGGCGCACCACTACGCGCGCTTCGGGGGCGTCTCGCCGCTGACCGAGTTGACGATGAGGCAGGCCGCGGCGGTCGGGGCGGCCTTGTACGCGCGCGACCTCGCTCTGCCGGTGCACGTCGGCATGCGCAACTGGCACCCGTACCTCGCGGACACGATGACGCGCATGGCCGACGCGGGCGTGCGGCGGGCCGTCGGGATCCTTGCGGCGGCGCAGCGCAGCTACTCCGGGTGTCTGCAGTACCGCGAGAACGTGCGCGATGCGCGCGCGGCAGTCGCAGCAACCGGACGGCGGCCGCCCGACATCGTCTATGTCGGCGATTGGCACGAGCACCCAGGGTTCATCGAAGCAAACGCCGATCACGTGCGGCGTGCGGCGGCGGACCTGCCGGAGACCCTGCGCGACAGCGCGCGGCTGATCTTTACGGCGCACAGCATTCCGGCGTCGATGGCCGCCACCTATCCGTACCAGGCCAACCTGCTCGCGTCGGCACGCCGGATTGCGCTCGCCGCCGGGCGGTCCGAGTGGGAACTCGTTTTTCAGAGCCGCAGCGGGCGTCCGGAGGACCCATGGCTGGAGCCGGACGTCTGCGACTACCTGCGCAAGGCCCCGATCGCCGCGGCGATTCTCTGCCCCGTGGGTTTTCTGTGTGATCACGTGGAAGTCCTCTACGACCTGGACGTGGAAGCGGCCGCCGTCTGCCGCGAGCGCGGCATCGCGCTGGCGCGTGCCGAAGCGGTGAACGACCATCCGCGCTTCGTCGACGCCTTGGCGGACGCGGTTTCCGAAACCTATGCCCGCTACGCGCGTAGTATTCCCCTGACCGTCGTTGCGCCTGGCGGCGGCATTCCCAGAAGGGCCTGAGATGCGCACGACGCGCCTCGCGTTCGCGTTCCTCCTCCTTGCGGCGCTCGCGCCGGCATCTGCGTCGGACATGGCCGGCGATCCCGCGCAGCAACCCATCCAGCTCAATCCCGGCGATTCGGCCATGCAGGTCCTGATGCCTGGGCGACAGGCGAAGACCGGTACCGGCAAGCTGCGCGGGCGCGTGCTGGCCGCCGACAGCGGTGCGGTGGTGCGGCGCGCCCAGGTGCGCATCAGCGGCTCCGACATCGGCACGAAGACGGCCTTCACCGATCCGCAAGGGCGCTACGAATTCAAGGATCTGCCGGCCGGGCGCTTCACAGTGAGCGTGACGAAATCGGGATTCGTGACGATGCAGTACGGCCAGAGCCGCCCTTTCGAGCCGGGCCGCCCGATCGAGCTCGCCGACGGACAGGTCATGGAGAAGGCCGACGTCGCGCTGCCGCGCGGCAGCGCCGTACAGGGGCACATCGTGGACGAATTCGGGGAGCCGGTCGCCGAAGCGGCCGTGAGCGCGATGCGCATGCAGTATTCGGGCGGCCGGCGGCGACTCGCGCCGATGGGGCGTAACTCCGTCACCAACGATCAAGGGTACTTCCGTCTCTACGGACTGCCTCCCGGTGAGTACTACCTCTCGGCCACTGTGCGCACGGTCGACACGATGGTGATGGACATGCTCGGGGCGAGCGGCGCCGGCGGACCGGTCGGCTCGAACAACAATTCCGGGTACGCCGCGTCGTACTATCCCGGCACCGCGAGCCCTGCCGAAGCGCAGCGCGTGGCGCTCGCGCTCGGACAGGAGTTGTCGAACGTCGACATTCAGATGCAGCCGGTGAAGCTGGCGCGCATCAGCGGCGTCGCCTCCGGATCCGACGGCAGTCCAATGACCGGCGCGCTGGTGATGCTGATGCCGGCGATGAAAGAAGCGGTCATGCTGATGCCGGGCGGCACGTCACGGACCGACAAGGACGGCAACTTCACCCTGACTGGCGTCGCCCCAGGCGAGTACTCCCTTCAGGTGCAGTCGATGGCCGCGCTGATGAACGCCGCCGCCCAGGCGATGTCAATGGTCGGCGGAAGCGAGGCCGGCGCCGGCGCTCCGCCGGCGCGGCCGGCCGAACGCGAGTTTGCCACCGCCACCGTCGCGGTGACGGGTGAAGACATCACCGGGCTGATCGTCACCGGCACGCGCGGCGCACATGCGGCGGGCCGCCTCGTATTCGACGGCGCGGCGCCGCCCGACAACCTGTCATCGCTCCGCGTGATGGCACAGGCGACCGATACCAGCGAAATGGCCGCGGCGGCGTCGCTGTTCGGCAATTCGACCGTGAGCGACCGCGGCACGTTCGACGTCGACAGCCTGGTGGGCGGGCGCAGTTTCCGGGTGGCGAATCTTCCGAAGGGCTGGCACTTCAAGCAGCTGACTCACGAGGGGATCGACATCAGCGATCGCGGCTACGACTTCAAGCCCGGCGAAGAGGTCCACGGTTTCGAGATCGTCCTGACGACCAAGACCCAGACCGTCGCCGGCGCCGTCGCAGCGGCCAACGGCGCCGCCGCGAAGGAATACACGGTCGTCGTGTTCGCGGAAGAGGCGCAGAAGTGGACAGTCCCGGACGGCCGCTGGGTCGCCTCGGCGCGCGCGGATCAGCAGGGGCAATTCAAGATCACCGACTTGCCGCCGGGCGCCTATCTCGCCATCGTGGTCGAATACGTGCCGCAGGGCGAATGGCGCGACCCGGCGTGGCTGGAACAAGCCGCGAAGAACGCCACCCGTTTCACGCTCGACGAAGGCGCCACCCGGACGCTCGATCTGAAACTGGGCGGGAGCTGAATCGCGGCGGGTCGACGGGCCGGGTCGATTGTTAAGAACGTAAAAAGTTCCCCGCGTCCTGCGGATCACTCCCCATCTCGTCCACAATAGCTCCATGCTCCGACAGTCAATCGCCGCCGCGTGTCTGTGTGCCGCCGCCCTGACGCCAGCCAGCGCGCAGGAAGTCCGTCAGACGATTCGCATCGAGGCCAGCGGCGGCGACGCTGGTCCGATCTCGTTTCTCCCGCCGGGGCGCGAGGCGAAGAAGGGCACGAGCGGACTGAAAGGACGCATCGTCGGGTCCGATGCCGGATCGCCGCTTCGCCGCGCGCAGGTCCGGATCAACGGCCCCGACATCGGCAGCAAGACGACGTTGACCGACGCGCAGGGACAGTACGAGTTCAGGGAGCTGCCGGCCGGCCGGTTCACCCTGACGATCACGAAATCGGGCTACGTCACGATGCAGTACGGACAGAGCCGGCCGTTCGAGCCAGGCCGTCCGATCGAGCTCGCCGACGCGCAACTGCTCGACAAGATCGACGTCGCCCTCCCGCGCGGCAGCGTTCTCGCCGGCCGTGTCGTCGACGAGTTCGGCGAGACGGTCGCCGACGCCGACGTCACGGCGATGCGTCTGCAGTATCAGAACGGCCGCCGCCGGCTCGTCGCCACCGGCCGCAACGCCTCGACGAACGACCTCGGCCAGTTCCGGATCTACGGCCTGCCGCCTGGCGAGTACTACGTGTCGGCGACGCTCCGCAACATGACGATGATGGCGATGGATCTCGTGGGCGGCGGCGCGGCGGGCGCAAACAGCCAGACGTCAGGCTATGCGTCGACCTACTATCCGTCGACGCCGAACGCGGGCGAAGCGCAGCGCGTGTCGGTCGCGATCGGCCAGGAGCTGACGACTGTCGACATCCAGCTTCAGCCGGTGAAGCTGGCGCGCGTGTCGGGCGCCGCGATCGGCTCCGACGGCAAGCCGATGGGTGGCGCGATCGTGATGCTGATGTCGTCAGCCAAGGACGCGTTGATGTTCGGACCGGGCGCGACGACGCGTACCGACAAGGACGGCAACTTCACGCTCACCGGTGTCACGCCCGGCGAGTATTCGCTGCAGGCGCAATCGAGCGGCGGCATGTTTCAGTCAACGGCGGGAGGCAACGTCATGGCGTTCGCCTTCACGATGAGCGACAGCCCTGCTGCGGGACCGGGGGCGGGCGAGCCGCAGCAGCGCGAGTTCGCGACGGCGAGTGTCAGCGTGGCAGGCGAAGACCTGACCGGGCTGGTACTCATGGGCACGCGAGGCGCGAAAGTGTCGGGCCGGATCGTGTTCGAAGGAGGGGCCAATCCCGACGGCGTGACCGGTATCCGCGTGACGACGCCGTCGACCGACGCCGACGCCGGTCCAACGCCGACGTTCGGCCTCGGTCAGGTCAAAGACGGCGGTGTCTTCGACATCGACAGTCTGGTGGGCGGTCACACGTTTCGGGCGGTCAATCTGCCGCGCGGCTGGATGCTGAAACGCGTGATGCTCAACGGCGAAGACGTCACCGACCGCGGCGTCGACTTCAAGCCTGGCGCCGACGTCAACGGGATCGACATCGAGCTGACGAACCGCCTGACCTCGATCGCCGGTACGGTAAGCGCCGCGACCGGACAGCCGGTGAAGAGCTACACGGTGGTCGTGTTTCCGGTCGACGAACAGAAGTGGGCCCTGCCGCAGAACCGCTGGACGGCGTCGACCCGCCCGAACCAGGACGGGGAATTCAAGCTCGCCAGCCTGCCGCCGGGCGAGTACTACGCCGCTGCCGTCGAATACGTCGCCCAAGGCGACTGGCAGGACCCGGAGTGGCTGGCCCGCGCCGCCAAGACCGCGACGCGGTTCGCGCTCGACGAGGGGGCCAGCAAGACGCTCGAGTTGAAGCTGTCGGGCTCGTAGGAGACTCGCGGCCGGCGGCGGCCAATCCCCGCCGCGCCCGGTCACGACTCGTTGAGCAGCTCTTGCGCCTCGTCGTCAGTGTCGGGGGTGTCGGGCATCGGCCCCTTGCGGCGGGCGTAGGCATACGAGACGAGGAAGATCGCGGCGATCAGGCCGAACGAGATCCATCTGTTGATCTGGAAATGGATCCATCCATCCGCGTGCAGGTATTCGAGGAGCAGCTTGATGCCGACCCACGCGATGATGATGAACGCCCCGTCCACGATCGCCGGGTAACGGCGAACCATCGATAGCAGCTGCGCGATGACGACGCGGATGGCGAGGATGCCGAGCAGGCCGCCCGAGAGCACGACCCAGAACTTCTTCGACATCGCGACCGCGACCAGGATCGAGTCCACGGAGAACGCGATGTTCACCAGCTCTACTTTCACGACCGTCGCCCAGAGCGGCGACAGGCCCAGCCACGGGCGCGCCGGCTGAATCCGCGTGCGCGCGGCTTCCCCGCCGCCACGCCAGAAGTGCTGGTAAGACAGGTAGAGCAGGTAGAGCCCGCCGGCGAGCTGGACGACTCCGATTCTGATCAGGTAGGCGGCGAGCAGCGTCGCGACAGCGCGGAACGCGAAGGCGCCGGCGAGACCGTAGCGCAGCGCTTTCTTCTGATCCCGGCGCGGTAGGCCGAGGATCATCATCGCCAGGACGAGGGCGTTGTCGGCACTGAGGAGCCCTTCGAGGACGACCAGCAGGCCGATGTTGACGAAATCCGCGACTTGGACGTCCATGCGCCGGCGATCTCAACTCTATCAGCCGCTGCCGGGCGCGCCAGTGGACGGCCACGCGCCGGCGGAGTACTTTAGAGAGAGTGGAATTCAAGGACTACTACGCCACGCTCGGCGTCGCGAAGACGGCGACCGAGAAGGAAATCAAGGCCGCGTTCCGGAAACTGGCGCGCAAGCACCACCCGGACGTCAACCCTGGCGACAAGTCGGCCGAGTCGCGCTTCAAGGAGATCAACGAGGCCTACGAGGTGCTCGGCGATTCAGACAAGCGTCGAAAATACGACGAGCTTGGCGCGAACTGGCGCATGTACGAGCAGGCGCAGCAGCATGGGCAGCCGTTCCCGGGCGGGTCGCCGTTTGGCGGCGGCGCCGGCGACAGTGGCGCCTGGACGATCAACATGGGCGGGCCCGGCGGCCACCGGACGCTCTCGGAAGAAGAAATGCGCGACATGTTCGGGACGGACGATCCGTTCTCGAGCTTCTTCCACACGTTCTTCGGGGGCAGCGGTGGCGCGGCGGGTGAAGGGCGCGCCCGCGGCCGCGCGCCGCGCCCGGCCAAGGGGCGCGACATCGAGTCGGAGGCGGAACTCACGCTCGAAGAGGCGTATCACGGCGCGATGCGCCGGATCTCGATCACACTCGGCGGCCGCGCCCGCACCGTCGACGTGCGGATCCCGGCGGGCGTCAAGGACGGATCGCGGGTGCGCGCGGCCGGCGAGGGAGAGCCCGGGGGCGGCGGCGCCGCGTCGGGCGACCTGTTTCTACGCGTCCAGATCAAGCCGCACCCGGTCTTCGAGCGCCGCGGCGACGACTTGCATCTGAAGGTCTCGATCCCCCTCACCATCGCCGTGCTGGGCGGCGAATCGCAGGTGCCGACGATCACCGGGTCGGTTCGCCTGAAGGTCCCCGAAACGACGCAGTCTGGACAGGTGTTCCGGCTCAAGGGGCATGGCATGCCGCTCGTCGGCAAGACCGACGTGAAGGGGGATCTCTACGCGACGGCCGACGTCCAGCTCCCCCGCTCCCTCAGCAAGGATCAGCGCGCCCTCTGGGAACAGATCAGGCGGACGGAGAGTCATAGCTAGAGGCCATGAACATTCAGAAGTACACCGAAAAGGCCCAGGAAGCGATCGCCGCCGCCCAGCAGCTCGCGGACCGCGACGGTCATCCTGACATCACTCCGGAGCACCTGCTGCTGGCGCTCGTCGAGCAGCAAGGGGGGATCGTTCCCGAGATCCTGCGCAAGCTCAACGCCGACCCGGCGCGGGTCGCCGCCGAGGTGCGTGCGGAGCTCGGCAAGAGCCCGAGCGCGCACGGCGGTTCGCAGCCCGGGCTCTCGGCGCGCCTTCGAAGCGTGACGGCCGCGGCAGAGTCGGAAGCCGAGCGGCTGAAGGACGACTACGTCAGCACCGAGCATCTCCTGCTGGCGATCGCCGCCGAAACCGGCCGCACGGCTGCCTCGGCTCGCCTGCTGCAGAAATACGGCGCCACCAAGGACGCCGTCCTGCAGGCGCTCGCCTCTGTCCGCGGCAGCCAGCGCGTCACCTCGCAGAATCCCGAGGGCACCTACCAGTCGCTCGAGAAGTACGGGCGCGACCTCACGGAGCTGGCGAAGAAGGGCAAGCTGGATCCGGTGATCGGCCGCGACGAGGAAATCCGCCGGGTCATCCAGGTGCTGTCCCGGCGCACCAAGAACAACCCGGTGCTCATCGGCGAACCCGGCGTCGGCAAGACCGCCGTCGTCGAGGGGCTGGCGCAGCGAATCGCGCGACAGGACGTGCCCGAGGGGCTCAAGAACAAGAAAGTCGTCGCGCTCGACATGGGCGCGCTCGTCGCCGGCGCGAAGTATCGCGGCGAATTCGAGGAGCGGCTGAAGGCGGTCCTCAAGGAGGTCGCCGACGCCCAGGGACAGGTCGTGCTTTTCATCGACGAACTCCACACCGTGGTCGGGGCCGGTGCGGCGGAGGGCGCGATGGACGCCGCCAACATGCTCAAGCCGATGCTGGCGCGCGGCGAGCTGCACACGATCGGCGCCACGACGCTCGACGAGTACCGCAAGTACATCGAGAAGGACGCCGCGCTCGAGCGCCGCTTCCAGCCGGTGATGGTCGGCGAGCCGACCGTCGAGGACTCGATCAGCATCCTGCGCGGCTTGCGCGAGCGCTACGAGATCCACCACGGCGTGAAGTTCAAGGACGCGGCACTCGTCGCCGCGGCGGTGCTCAGCCACCGCTACATCACCGATCGCTTCCTCCCGGACAAGGCGATCGATCTCATCGACGAAGCGGCGTCGCGCCTGCGCATGGAGATCGATTCGATGCCGGCCGAGCTCGACGAAGTGAAGCGCCGCATCATGCAGCTCGAGATCGAGCGCGAGGCGCTGCGCAAGGAAAAGGACGCCGCGTCGATCGAGCGGCTCGGCAAGCTCGAAAAGGAGCTGGCGAATCTCAAGGAACAGGAGACGCAGCTCGCCGCGCACTGGCAGCAGGAGAAGGACGCCATCCAGGCCTCCCGCAAGCTGAAGGAGGATCTCGAACAGGCCAAGATCGAGCTGCAGCGGCTCCAGCAGGCCGGCGACTACGCGAAGGCGTCCGAGATCCAGTACGGCCGTATCCCGGACATCGAGCGCCGGACCAAGGAGGCCGAGCGGGGGCTCGCCGAACTGCAGCAGCACCAGCGGATGCTGAAGGAAGAGGTCGACGAAGAAGACATCGCCGAAGTCGTCGGACGCTGGACCGGCATTCCGGTGAGCCGGCTGATCGAAGGGGAAATCCAGAAGCTGATCCGCATGGAGGAGCGACTTCATCAGCGGGTCGTCGGGCAGGAAGAAGCGATCGCCGCCGTCGCCAACGCGATCCGCCGTGCCCGCGCCGGCCTCCAGGATCCCAACCGTCCGCTCGGCAGTTTCATTTTTCTCGGGCCGACCGGCGTCGGCAAGACCGAGCTGGCGCGCGCCCTCGCCGAGTTCCTGTTCGACGACGAGCAGTCGACGATTCGCATCGACATGTCGGAGTACCAGGAGAAGCACACCGTCTCGCGCCTGATCGGCGCGCCACCCGGATACGTCGGCTATGAGGATGCCGGCCAGCTTACAGAAGCCGTCCGACGCCGCCCCTACTCCGTCGTGCTCTTCGACGAGATCGAAAAGGCGCACCCGGAGGTGCTGAACGTCATGCTGCAGCTGCTCGACGACGGGCGGCTGACCGACGGCAAGGGACGCACGGTCGATTTCAAGAACACGGTCGTGATCATGACCTCGAACATCGGCAGCCACTTCATCGCGGAAACGGCGATCAAGGGGGAACCGATGACCGAGGGCACCAAACGCGAGGTGATGGACGCGCTGCGCACGCACTTCCGGCCGGAGTTCATCAACCGCGTCGACGACATCATCGTCTTCCACGCGCTCACCCGCGACCAGATGCGCCACATCGTCGACATCCAGTTGCGCGGCCTGGTCAAGCGGCTGGAGGATCGCAAGATCCACGTCGAGCTGACCGATCGCGCCAAGGACCTGATCATCGAGGAAGGCTACGACCCCACCTACGGCGCGCGCCCGCTGAAGCGGACGATCCAGCGGCGGATCCTCGATCCGCTCGCCATCAGGGTGCTGGAGGGCGGCTTCCGCGAGGGAGACTCCGTCGACATCGACGCCCGCGCCGGCGAGCTGACGTTCGCCAAGGCGCAGCCGGTGCTGCATTAGCGTCGAGGCTGGCTTAGGCGTCGGACCAGGTCAGACGCCGCTGCCGGTCGGGATGTCCCATGCCGGCGAATAGCACGCAAGCACGCGCGGCCCGGACACGGCGTGGCGAGTCACGATAGAGTTAGAGAAGGATGGCCGACACGACCCAGCGCCCCAAGAATCGCCGTGGCAGCGACCGCCGCCCCGGTCCTCGCTCCGCGCCTGGCGGCGCTGTCTGGTACGTACTCGGCTTCCTGCTGCTGCTGGCGCTCGCTCAGGCGTTCTTCTACCAGATCCAGAACGGCGAGACGATTCCCTATTCCGACTTCAAAGTCCTCGTCCGCGAGAACAAGGTCCAGGAGGTCACCCTCTCCGACGACCGGCTGCATGGCACGCTGAAGCAGGTCGGCAGCGAGAAGACGGGCAAGCCGTTCAGCGTCATCCGCGTCGTCGACGCGAAGCTGCCCGAGGATCTCGAAGCGCATGGCGTCAAGTACTCCGGCGAGGTGGCGAGCCGCTGGCTGTCGGACGTGCTCGGCTGGGTCGTCCCGCTGCTCTTCATCGTCGGGCTGTGGACGTTCTTCCTGCGCCGCATGGGAGGCGCGGAAGGGGGCGTGATGTCGTTCGCCCGCAGCAAGGCGAAGATCTACTCCGACGACGACGTCAAGGTGAGCTTCGGCGACGTTGCCGGCGTCGACGAGGCAGAAGAGGAACTGAAGGAGATCGTCGAGTTCCTGCAGACGCCGAAGAAGTACACGAGCATCGGTGGCAGGATCCCGAAGGGCGTGCTGCTCGTCGGCCCGCCGGGCACCGGCAAGACCCTTTTGGCGCGGGCCGTCGCCGGCGAGGCGAAGGTGCCGTTCTTTTCGCTGAGCGGCTCGGAGTTCGTCGAGATGTTCGTCGGCGTCGGCGCCGCCCGGGTCAGGGACCTCTTCTCGCAGGCCGAGAGCAAGGCTCCCTGCATCGTGTTCATCGACGAACTGGACGCGCTCGGCAAGGTGCGCATCCAGACGCCGATGGGCTCGCACGAGGAGCGCGAGCAGACGCTGAACCAGCTGCTCGCCGAGATGGACGGCTTCGACGGTCGCAAGGGGATCATCATCATGGGGGCGACCAACCGCCCCGAAGTGCTCGATCCCGCGCTGCTCCGCCCCGGACGGTTCGATCGGCAGGTGCTCGTCGACAAGCCGGACGTACGCGGCCGTGAGGACATCCTGCGCATCCACGCCAGGACGGTGAAGATCGGCGCCAACGTCGATCTCAAGGTGGTCGCGGCGCGGACGGCCGGGTTCGCCGGGGCCGATCTGGCCAATCTGGTGAACGAGGCAGCGCTGCTCGCGGCGCGCAAGGACAAGCCGGCGGTCGACCGGAAGGACTTCGACGACGCGATCGATCGCATCATCGCGGGCCTCGAGAAGAAGCGCGCGATGAGCGACCGGGAGCGGCGCATCGTCGCCTACCACGAGGCGGGCCACGCGATCGTCGCGAGCGTGCTGCCGAACCTCGATCCGGTCCACAAGATCTCGATCATCGGGCGCGGTTTCGGCGCGCTCGGCTACACCATGCAGCTGCCGCTCGAGGATCGCTACCTGATGAGTCGATCCGACCTCAACTCGCAGCTGGCCGTCCTGCTCGGCGGCCGCTCGGCCGAGGAAATCGCCTTTGCCGAGATCTCGACCGGCGCAGCCAACGATCTGCAGCGCGCGACCGACATCGCGCGCGCCATGGTCACGGAATACGGCATGAGCGACGCGCTCGGCGCCGTCAACTACGACGGGCAGCGCGGCACGAAGTTTCTCGACGCGGCGTTCATGAGCGAGCGCGGACCGCACTCCGAAGATACCGCGCAGCAGATCGACGGCGAGATCAAGCGGATCCTGACCGAGGCCCACAACGAGGCACGCCGCGTCCTGCGCGAGCGCCGGGAGTTCCTCGACGAGCTCTCCCGCCGCCTGCTCGACAAGGAGGTCGTCGAAGGCGACGAGCTCCGCGCGCTGCTCGGCCCGACGCCGCCAAAAGAAGCCGACACGGTTCCGCCCGTCATCCCGGATTAGCCGCCCTCCGGATCAGGGCGCTTCAACAGGATCGAAATTCGCGTTCCGCCGGCTGTCCGTCCAAAGCGTGTTGACGGTGTAGACCAGCACCCCCGCGCTGACCGCGAAGACGGCGGTCAGGCCCAGTGCCTGGAGCGAACGCCCGTAGAGCAATTCCCCTATTCCGAACAGCGCCGACCAGATCGTCAGGCAGCCGGCGATCCAGCCGATCGCCGCGCGGAAGAGGCTGTCTTCGGTTGCGGCGGCCTCCGCGTCGGAAATGCCGGCGGCGATACGGATCGGCGTCCAGCCCGGCCCTGAGGGATGCACCTGGCGGTAGAACGCGACGAGACGCTCGCGGCTGGTCTGGCTCCCGACGAAGGCCGTGACGAGCCATGCCAGGGTCGTGAACGCCACGGAATAGATCACGCTGTCCGCGAATGGCAGCGGATGCCCCGCTTTGCGCATCAAGAAGAACGTCACCGAGATCGAAAACGAGCTGACCATCGCCACGACCTCGCACCAGGCGTTGATCCGCCACCAGTACCAGCGAAGGATGTACAGCAGTCCGGTGCCGGCGCCGATCGAGATCAGCACCTCGAAGGCGTCCTGCGCCGACTCGAGCAGCCGGCTCAGGCAGGCCGCGACGACGTAGAGCACGAGCGTGCAGAGGCGGCCGACCGCGACATAGTGCCGTTCGTCGGCGGTTGGCCGCAGGAAACGGCGGTAGAAATCGTGAACCAGGTACGACGATCCCCAGTTGAGATGCGTCAGGATCGTCGAGGAGTTGGCCGCGATCAGCCCTCCGACCATGAGGCCGACGAAGCCGGCGGGCATGAACATCAGCATCGCGGAAAACGCGCTGTCGTGGCCGATGAGCGTGGGATCCGCGTTCGGAAAGGCCGCTTGGATATCCTTCAGTTCAGGGAAGACGAGAATCGAACAGAGCGCGGTGATGATCCACGGCCACGGCCGGATCACGTAGTGCGCGAGATTGAAGAAAAGCGTCCCGGCGAGCGCGTCCTTCTCCGATCGTGAAGCCAGCATGCGCTGGGCGATATAGCTGCCGCCGCCGGGCTCAGATCCCGGGTACCAGTTGGCCCACCACCCGATCGCGACCGGCACGATGAAGATCATCAGTGCCAGCTCGCCCGTCGAGAAGTTCGGGAGGAGCGCGAGATAGGGCTGGCCGGTGCCATCGATCGCCGAAGCAACCGGGCTGGCGCCGTGCATGATGACCTGCTGGCCGCCGAGCGTGTGGACGAGCGTGTGCAGCCCGACGAGCGCGCTGTCGCCGAGCCCCGCGTGCTGGGCCACTGCCTTCAGCGAGAAGTAGGCCGCCGCCACCACGGCCGTCATCTTCACGAAGAACTGCACCATGTCGATGACCAGCACGCCCCACAGGCCGGCGTGCGCGGCAAAGATGACGTTGAGGACGCCGCACACGGCAATCGTCTGCCAGGGGGCGAGCCCGAACAGGATGTTGGCGATCTTGCAGGCGGCGAGCGTGACCATCGCCATGATGAAACAGTTGAAGAACAGTCCCAGGTAGACAGCGCGGAACCCGCGCACGACGGATGCCGCGGCGCCCGAGTAGCGGAGCTCGTAGAACTCGAGGTCGGTCATCACCCCCGACCGGCGCCAGAGCCGCGCGAAGAAGAACACCGTGGCGACGCCGCTCAGGACGAACGCCCACCACTGCCAGTTGCCCGCGACACCGTACTGCCGCACCTGCTGCGTCACCCAGTTCGGCGTGTCGCTGCTGAACGTCGTGGCGACCATCGACAGGCCCGCGAGCCACCATGGCACCGAGCGACCCGACACAAAGAACTCCGAGGTGCTCCGTCCGGCCAGCCTGCCGAAGAAGAGCGCCGGGAAGAAGCAGACGACGAGGATGATCGCGGCGATCAGCCAGTCGATCGGCTGAAGATGCATGGGCGCCGATGATACATCGCTGGGTTACGATGGGTGGCGTTCATGACCACGCCGCCGTCGACACGTGTGCGCATCGTGCTCGCCACGCGCGCGCTGGTGTCGTTCGCGTCGGCGTCGCGGGCCGCGGCGCTGGCGATCCCCGACCTGGGGTTCGCGGCTTTTTACGTGGCATCGATAGCGATTGCCGGCGCCGGATCCGCCGGCCCGTGGCTGGTGCTCGGCGCGGTCGGTATCGGCCTCCTCTGCCGGGCCATCGACGTCGAGAGCTGGGCGCTCCTGGTGCCGGGCGGTATGCCCGGGCGCGTCGAGCGGGCGTTCGGGGCGCGAGCCTCGCTGGCCGCATCGGCGACGGTCCTCGTCGAGCGCCTCCTCGCCGCAGCCCTCGCGTGCGAGGTCTTCGGCCACTACGCCGGCACGGCCGCGTTCGCGGTGTCCGGGGTGCGTCGATTCGTGCGCCAGGCGACGATCGCCGACGTCGCGACCGCGGCGGCGCTGCTCCTGCTGGGCTATCTCTGGATCCGCGCTCGAACCGGCCACCTGCTCGGCGTCCGCGAGCGGGTGCGGAACATCTGGGTGTCCTCGGCGGTGCTGATCGGCCTGGTGGCCGGGGTCTGGCTCACGGGCATCGCGCGGACCGGCTGGCCGGGCGTCGTCCTGCCGGCTTTTCCGATCGAGCTGCGGCCGTCGTGGTCGGGCGTGCTGCCGGCCGCGGCGACGATCATCGGCCTGCTGCGGGCGCTCGCTTGGGCGCTCCCGGCGATCGGCGGCGGCGAGGGCCTGTGGCGGGTCGCCGGCGAGCTCGAGCCGCCGCGGATCCGCGGCCTGCACCGCACGGCCGTCATCGTCGGCGCATTCTCGGTGGTCGTGACCGCCGGCTCGACGTTTCTCTTCGCCGGGCTCATCCCTGAAGCCGCGAGGCCAGCCTGGATGGGCGCGCCCCTGCTCGCCCTGGTGGCGCAGCTCGCGGCGCCGAGGTGGCTGGCGGCGCTGGTCACGCTCGCCCTGATTGTGGTGGCCGCGTTCATGCTCGCGCAGGCGGCGCGATCGGCGCTGACGGCGGTGGAAACCGCGGTGAGCCGCCTGTCGACGCGCGGCGTGCTGTCGGACATGTTCCGCGTCGCCCATCCGACGTTCGGCACGCTCGCCCGGACGGTCGACACGGTCGCCTTCGCCGCGGCCGTCGTCATCGTGACGAGCAGCGGGCGCGTCGAATGGCTGGCGCGGGCCTACACGGCGAGCCTGGCGTTCTCGATCGTCCTGCACGTGGCCGCCCTGATCCGGCTGCGCGCCAGGCGCGGCGAACCGTCGATCGGTGCGGCGCTGCCCGGGCGCTTCGCGGCGGCCTGGTGGGGACCGGCGCTGTGGGCGGTGCTGGCGCTGCTGGCGCTGCCGGAGCTGGCCCTCCTTGGGTACCGCGACGCTCCGACGATGACCGCGACGCTAATGCTGCTGGCGGTCGCGGTCACCTTGGTCATGTCGCGCGGCGAGTTCGCGCCGGCGGCGCCGCTTGCCGAGTTCGACGCCTTCCAGCTGCGTCCGTCCGACGAGCTGTCACTGGAGCGCGTCGATCCACGACCAGGCTGCCTGCTGGTGTCGGTGCGCAATCCGCACGCGCTGATGCACGTGGCGGCGGCTCTCCGGACGCCCCGCGACCGCGACATCGTCGTCATGACCGCGCGGCTGCGCGATGTCGACGTCGAGGAGGACGGACTCGACGACACGACGCCAACCGCCGCGGAGCAGCTGCTCTTCGCGCGGGTGCTGGCGATTGCCGAGCGCTATGCCAGGCCGGTGCGGCTGCTGGTCGTACCGGCGAGCGACGTCTTCGACGCGATCGTCGCGGCGCTGGCGCGGCTGCAGGCGTCGGAGCTCTACGTCGGCGAGTCGGCGACGCTCTCGGCGGAGGCGCAGGCGAGGTTCCTCGGCGAGGCGTGGGAGCGCGGGCCTCACCGAGTCGCCGGCGATGTTCGCCTGGTCATTCACCACGCCAGCGGCCGCGCCGACATCTTCCACATCGGCGCCCACGCGCCGGCGCTCAGCGCACGCGATCTCGAGCTGATTCACAGCATCTGGCTGGATGCCGCCAGGTCCATCGGTCCTCATATCCATCATCACGACGTCGTCAGAGCCGCATTGACTCAAATGGCCCAACAACTGAACGGTCCAGAGCGCGACAGCGCACTGCAGGCGATACGGCAGGTGGCCAAGCCCGCCGACGAGCTTGCCACCGCCGTCCGCACGCGCGACTTCACGCAGCTTCGCGACATCGTCAGGAACCGCCCGGCGGCGGATCTCGCCGAGCTGCTCGCTGACCTGAATCTCGACGACCAGGCGGTGGTGTTCCGGCTCCTGCCGCGCCGCGACGCCGCGGCGACATTCGAGTATCTCGCGCAGGACGCCCGCGAGGCGCTGCTCAAGACGCTGTCGAAAGAGGACGTCGCCGGCCTGCTCAACAACATGGCGCCAGACGACCGCACCATGTTCCTGGAGGAACTGCCCGCCACCGCCACCCGCGAACTGCTCGCGCTGCTCACGCCGAAAGAGCGGGCGATCGCCGTCACCCTGCTGGGCTATCCCGAACACACGGTCGGGCGCCTGATGACGCCCGACTATGTGGCCGTCCACGAGGACTGGACCGTTCAGCAGGTGCTCGACTACGTGCGCACGCACGGGCAGGACTCCGAGACGCTGAACGTCATCTACGTCGTCGATCCGCAGGGCGGGCTGACCGACGACATCCGGATCCGCGAGTTCCTGCTCACCGATCCGGCGCGCAAGGTGTCGGACCTGATGGACCGCCGCTTCGTCGCGTTGAAGGCCACCGACGATCAGCAGACCGCGGTGGCCGCCTTCCGCCAGCACGATCGCTCGGCGCTGCCGGTCACCGACACCGCCGGAGTCCTGATCGGCATCGTCACAATCGACGACGTGCTCGACGTGGCCGAGAGCGAGGCGACGAAAGACATCCAGCGCATCGGCGGTTCGGAGGCGCTCGACGAACCGTACATGGAGATCGGCTTCCTCAAGATGGTGCAGAAGCGGGCCGGCTGGCTGACGGCGCTGTTCCTCGGCGAAATGCTGACCGCCACGGCGATGGGGTTCTTCGAGCATGAGATCGAGAAGGCGGTGCTGCTCGCGCTGTTCGTGCCGCTCATCATCTCGAGCGGCGGCAATTCGGGGTCGCAGGCCTCGACGCTGGTGATCCGCGCGCTGGCGCTCGGCGAGCTGACGCTGCGCGACTGGTGGAAGGTGATGCGGCGCGAGCTGGGGGCGGGGCTCGCGCTTGGTACGATCCTGGCCATCGTCGGCTTCCTGCGCATTACGGTGTGGTCGGCCTTCTCCGACATCTACGGACAGCACTGGCTCCTGCTGGCATTTACCGTCGCCTTCGCGCTGGTCGGGGTGGTGATGTGGGGCACGTTGATCGGATCGCTGCTGCCGCTGCTGCTGCGCCGGCTTGGCTTCGATCCGGCCACGTCCTCCGCCCCGTTCGTCGCGACGCTCGTTGACGTCACCGGGCTGGTGATCTACTTCTCGGTGGCATTGGTGGTGCTGCGCGGGACGTTGCTTTAGAGACCGCGCTCCTCGTGCGCGCGCCACATGCGCAGGACGATCGCCGCGAATCGACGCGCCTATTCCCAGCGTCCCTTGGGGTAGCCGCGGTGGGCCAGCGCGTCGCGCAGCTCGCGCAAGCTCTGATCGCAGGGGGGAATCAGCTGCTGCTTCTGATTCAGCGACAGTGCCAGCGAGCGAACGTTGGTGTTGCGCCGCGACAGCGTGATGATCTGGGCGTTGACGCTCACGAACCGATCCAGGGCGTTGGCCGCAGCCGTGAGTTTCGGCCGGGATGCGGCGTCGACGAGCGGGGCCAGATCGCCCAGCGCGCCGCGCGCCATCGTCTCCTCGGCCTGCATCGATGTCTCGAATCTCGTCATCGACGCGTCCTCGGCGGCGGCGATGTGCGGTCCCTGCAGGACCTGGATCTCGCGGATCGCCGCCAGCGCGGTCGCGGCGGTCGCTCTTACGCGCCAGGCGTCGCGCGTCTGGGCGGCGGTGAGCGCCTGCACTGCGTCGCGAAACGCACCGGCCGCCGCCTCGCCGGCGTCGAACGACAGGCGCTGAGCCTTGAGGTTGGTGTTTTCGACCGCAAGGTCCAGGATCTGTCCGTCGAGCGTCTCATACGCGGCGAAGCGGCCGGCGAACTGATCCAGCATCCGCTTCTCGTCGGTATAACCGAGCTGATCGAGCAGCGGCCGCAACGCATCGATGTCGCGATGCGCCGCCTGTCTCGCGGCAATCGCGTCCTGCGCGTCGCGGACCGACTCCGCATCCGTCTCGGCCATCACAGCGCGGTTGGAGGCGTCGACCGCCCGGGTGAACGCCAGCTGCAGATCGGCGGCAGCCTGGCGCGCGGCGGCGAGTCTGGCGAGGGCGCCATTGACGTCGCCACAGCCGGCCGCGACAAGCGATGCGGCCAGCGCGACCGCCGGCAGGCCATGTGACACTTTCATAAGGGCACCACCTGTACGGCCGCGTCCTTGACCTCTTCGAGAAAGCGGTTGAGCGTCGACCCCTTCATCAGAATCTCCAAACGCGTCCGCGACGACTGGCCGAAGATGACGTGGGTGATGCCCTCGCGCTGGGCGAAGGCGACGAGGCCGTCGGCGGGCCGGTCCGCCTTGACGCGCACGACCGTCGCGCCGAGCGATTCGGCGAGGGAGATGTTGCGCTGCAGCTGCTCGCGATCGGCCGTCCCGATCCGCTCGGGCAGCTCCGACGGCGTCTCGACGTAGACGGCGTACCAGCGCGCCCCGAGCCGGCCGGCGATGCGGGCCCCGGCCCGGATGACGCGCGGCGCGCTGAGGCTGGCGCTCGTGCATACCATGACGCGCTCGGGGATGAGCCCGGGCTCCAGCCCCTCGCGCTGGCGGTAGGACGCCGCCTTCTCCCCCACTTCGTCGGCGACCGCGCGCAGCGCCAGCTCGCGCAGCGTCGACAGGTTGCCCTCGCGGAAGAAGTTGGTCAGCGCCTGCTCGATCTTCTCCGGACGGTAGATCTTTCCCTGGCGGAGCCGGGCGCGCAGGTCCTCGACAGTCACGTCGACGTTGACGACGTCGTCGGCGCGATCGAGGAACGTGTCCGGCACGGTCTCGCGCACGCGCACGCCGGTGACGCGGCTGACCAGATCGTTGAGCGTCTCGAGGTGCTGGACGTTGACGGCCGTCATCACGGTGATGCCGGCGTCGAGCAGCTCGATCACGTCCTGGTACCGCTTCTCGTGCCGGCTGCCGGGCACGTTGGTGTGCGCGAGCTCGTCGACGACGCAAATCTGCGGCTTGCGCGCGAGCAGCGCGTCGAGATCCATCTCCTCGAGTTCGACCCCCTTGTGCGGCAGTGCCTTCTTCGGGACGATCTCGAGGTCAGCGACCTGCGCGTCCGTCTCGACGCGGCCGTAGGTCTCGACCAGGCCGACGACGATGTCGGCGCCGCTCGCCTTCAACGCGACCGCATCCTTGAGCATACGGTACGTCTTACCGACCCCTGGCGCGGCACCGATGTAGACGCGCAGCCTGGCGCGTGTCTCGCTCCTCAGGCGGTCCAGGAGCTGGTCCGCCGATGGGCGCGCAATCTCCGGCATGCCTTCATGCTAACGGCTCGAGATCGCTGCGGGTCACGGGTTTACGTTCTTTTTATGGGTTTCTAAGTCCGTTTGAACGGGCCCGTGCCTACGCTGGGTAGCAGGAGACAACATGCTCGACGTCCTGTTCGTGGTCATCAGCGCCCTCTTCTTCGTCGTCGCCGCGGCCTACGTGCGTGGCTGCGAGAGGCTGAAACCATGACGCTCGACACCATCCTCAGTCTCGTCGTGACGGCGGGCCTGCTGGTCTACCTCACCTACGCGCTGTTGAAACCGGAGAGGTTCTAATGCGTCTTCCGAGCCTCGCGCTGGTGGCTGAATGACTGTCAACGGTTGGCTGCAAATCGGCGTGTACCTGCTGGCGATCCTCGCCGTGACGCCGCTCCTCGGCCGGTTCATGACGCGGGTGTTCAACCGGGAGCGCACCTGGCTCGATCCGGCTCTGCGCCCGATCGAGCGGCTGATCTACGCCGCGACGGGCGTCGACGAGACGCACGAGATGCGCTGGACGGAATACGCGGCGGCGATGCTGCTGTTCAGTGTGGTCTCGATGCTCGTGCTCTACCTG
>DASXLB010000037.1 GCA_036496585.1 Vicinamibacterales bacterium | reverse complement strand
CGCGAGATCGAGCAGCCGCTGGCGGAGCGGATCGCCGAGCTTCGACAGGTCGTCCACCACGATCACCTCTTCGAACGCGTCCATGCCGGTGAGCTCCGCCGTCTGCAACATGACTTCGTCGGACGGACGCGTCGTGGCGATCGGAATCCCGATCCGCGCGATCGGCAGCGGGCCGCTGTCGGGCAGCGTGACGGTGGTGATCGGGAAGTGCAGCGCGTCGAACACGCTCATCAATCCCGGCGAGTTCGTCGTCACCACGTGCATCAGCAGGTAGCTGAGCACGAAGTGCGTCAGCTCGTCGCCGCTGCGCAGCTTGGTCTTCAGCAGTTCGGGCAGACGCGTCGGGCTGTAACCCGAATACGACAACGTCCAGGTCAGCGGCGATCGCACCATGATGGTGCGCGTCTCGCCGCCCGACTGGATCACGCAGGGCGCCTCGACGGCGGTGATCTCGAGGCCGCTCCCGGCGAGTCGGATCGGCGACGGCAGCTCGCGCGGCAAATTGAACGGCTTGGTCGCAGCGACCGAATCGTAGAGGGCCTGCAGCTCCTTGTAGGCTTTCTCGGAGCGCCGTGTCGCCTCCTTGGTGCCGTCCTCGACGTAGTCGCCGAGCACCATCTTCGGCCGGAGGAGCGGCGCGAGCGTCGCGAGATGCTCGGTCATCTGCGCGCGCGCGACATCGGCTATCGCCCGCGTCAGTTTTCTGAGCACCAGCAGCGACTGGATGCTGTCGCGTCCGTCCATCTGAGACGACTCCCTTTCCGAGCGTCGGCTCAGCAGGCGCGCGAGCCGGTGACGACGGCTCAGCGTAGCGGCCCCTCCTCGGGTTGTCAAACCAGGCTGAGCAAAAATGCCCACGTTTTCCGCAATTTTCAGTGGGATGCGTTCTACGGCGCGGACGCGTTACCATAGGCGGCGCGAGTCCCATGGCTGACCCCCGAGGTTCCGCCGCCGACGCGGCCTACGATCACGCCGTCGCGGCATACGAACAGAAGTCGTACGACGTCGCCCGTCGGTGGGTGCTCGAGGCGCTCGCCCAGAATCCGCAGCACGCCCAGGCGCGCGCGCTCCTGGGCCGCCTCGATTCGGTACGACGGCCTCCCAATCCGTTCCAGGCGCCGACGTCGGGGCGGCCGCAGTCGCCGGGCTACGGGGCGCCCGAGACTGTCTCCACCGATCCGACGGTGCTGATCAGTCACGCGAGCCGCAGTCCGACGCCTGAGCCCGTCGAACCGACGGTGCTCGTGCGGCGCGACGCGATGCCAATCCCAAGACCGCCGGCCGAGCCCGTTGCCCGGCCGCGTCCATCGGTGTACGACACGGCCCCGCCGGCCGAGCCGACGATGATCGCGAGCGCACCCCGGCCGGCGGCGCCGCCCTCGGCTCCCCCGCCGGCGAAGCGCGCGGCGAAGCGGGGCGGATTCCTGCAGTCGTGGCTCGAACTGTTCAAGAAGCCGTCCACCGGAGCGCCGCCCCGTCCCGCGGCGTCCAGCCCGCGCCGCAGCGGACTGACGCCGGGCATGCGCGGCGCGGGGCTCGCGATCGGCGCGGTGATCGCGGCCGGATTGCTCCTGTGGGCGGGTATCGCGGCCGTACGATGGCTGTGGCCGGCCGGCCAGCTGCTCACGATCGCGCAGCCAACCGGCGGCACGATCGTCGGCCCAGGCATCAAGTGCGGCTCGAACGGGCACGACTGCTCCTCGTCGCGGCCGACGGGCGATCCCGTGCAGCTCGAGCCGCAGGCCGACAACGGCTACGTGTTCAGCGGCTTCACCGGCGACTGCGCGCCGACGACCGGGCGGATCCTGATGAGCGAGCCGCGCAAGTGCGGCGCCACGTTCGATCGCATCGCCGTGGCGGCGCCAGCGACGACCTTCGCGCTGACCGTGATGAAGCCGGTCGGCGGCACGATCGCGGGGGATTTCGACGTCCTCTGCGGCACGCTCGACAACGCCTGCGCGGCCAACGTGCCCAGTGGCGCGAAAGTGACAATGCACTTTCAGGCCGACACGAGCTTCACGTTCCAAGGCTTCACGAACGACTGCGCGCCGAGCGGCGAGCTGGTCATGAACGGACCGAAGACGTGTGGCGGCACGTTCATGCAGACCACCGCGACGGTGGCGAACCATCCTGTTCTCGGCCCCGTCGTGCCGCCGATCACCCATCGGCCGTCCCCCGTCGCGCCGCCCGCCGTCAATCCCTCGGCGAATCCGGCTGCCGGCGGAGTGACACCACCACCGCCCGTGACCGCCCCGGTCCCGTCAGC
Organism: Vicinamibacterales bacterium; assembly: GCA_036496585.1. Lineage (NCBI taxonomy): Bacteria > Pseudomonadati > Acidobacteriota > Vicinamibacteria > Vicinamibacterales > Vicinamibacterales bacterium. The sequence continues at coordinate 77,285 of DASXLB010000037.1, read as the reverse complement.
GGGCGCCACAACAGGCCAGACTCAAACCGGCGGAACACGCGGCGCGCCGGCCGGCCCCGTCGTCGACCCGGTCAGCGAGGAGCAACATGCCAAGGACGAGATCGATCGCGTCGTCAAGCGCTACTGCTCGGAGTTCGAGACCTTGAAAACGGACGGAATCAAGGAGATCTTTCCGCTCGCGCCGGTTGCGACGTACCGCGAGCAGTTCCGCCAGTACAAGTCGCTGAAGTGCACGATCACCTCGAAGCCCGAATACGATCGCCCGCCCGATCCCAATCCGAGCGGTTCGTCCGGCGCGCAGCTGAAGTTCGGGATGAAACACGAGATCCAGATGCGCAGCGGCGGCGCGCCGCAGATCGTCGAGACGATCGTGACGATGATCGTGTCGCGAACGGATTTCCGCCATCCCTGGGTGATCGACAGCACACGGGCGGAACAAAAGCCGAAATAGCGGCTTGATCACGTCCGACCCGCGACGCCTGACGACTCGCTCACCGCGACGGTGGTCCGCCGGCTGGATTCCGGTCTCTGTCGCCTGGCTGGGCGGGCTCGCGCTCGTCGCCACGTGGCTTCGCGTCACGCCCGAATCGTCGCTGCGGGAAGAGCTTACGCGGCTGCAGTTCTGGTCTCTGAACGCCTGCCTGCTGGCAGCTGTGACGATCGCCGCCGCCAGCGCCCGCGCCAGTCACCTCGCCGCGCTGAAGCGCCACGGCGGGCGCATGGCGATCGTGGCGGCCGTGGCGCTCGGCCTGGTGCTGACGATTCCCCCGCGCACCAACCGCATCTTCTACGACGAGCAGATCTACCAGAGCGTCGGTCAGAACCTGGCGGATCTGCACCTCGCGCAGGTGTGCAGCGACGGCGGCCTCGACGGTGGACGGCTGCACTGCGCGCGCGGCGAATACAACAAGCAGCCGTACGCGTATCCGCACCTGCTCGCGCTCGCCTACCGGATCTTCGGCGTTCGCACGTGGACGGCGTTCGCGCTGAACGCGGTGGTGATGCCGGCGACCGCCTGCGCGGTGTATCTGCTGGTCGTGGCGCTCTTCGACGATCGCGCCGCGGCGTTCATCGCCGGATTGCTGATCGCGGCCATGCCGGAACAGCTGATGTGGTCGGCAACGGCGGCGGTCGAGCCGACGGCGTCGCTGGCCGCAGTCGCGGCGGTGATCGGTGCCGCCCGCTACGCCCGACTTGGAGGGACGCGGCGGCTGGCGGCGCTCACCGTCATGGCGGCGTACGCAATCCAGTTCCGACCGGAGTCGCTCCTCATCCTGCCAGTCCTGGCGGCGTTCGCGGCGCCGCGTGCGGCCGGCGACCTCGAGCAGCCGCAGGCCTGGTGGTGCGCCGTGCTGCTGCTCCTGCTCTGCGCCGTGCCGGCTGCACACCTTTTCGCGGTTCGGCACGCTGGATGGGGCACGAATGCCGCCCGCTTCGCGGCCGGGTTCGTACCCGGAAACCTGCGGGTCAACGGCTGGTTCTATCTGCGCGATCCGCGCTTCCCGTGGGCCAACACCGTGCTGGCCGCGTGTGGTCTGTGGGGCGCGGCGCGTTGGCGTGAGCGGTGGACGGTCGCCGGCTGGTTCTTCGTGTTTTTCGCTGTCGATCTCGCGTTCTACGCCGGCAGCTACAACTACGGCGCCGACGTCCGTTATGCGCTCATGACGTTTCCGGCGATCGCGGTCCTCGCCGGGCTGGGGGCCGCGCGCGTCGGCCGGGCGCTCCTGAGTTCGGCTGCCGTCCCCTATCTCGAGGCGGCGGCGGGAATCCTCGTTGCCGTTCAAATGTTCTGGTATCTTCCGGTGGTCCGGGCGATCCCGGAGGAGGCCTGGGCCGCGCGCGAAGACGTCCGGTTCGCGGAGGCGGCGGCTCGCCGGCTGCCCACGGGATCGTACGTGCTCACCCAGAATCCCGGCATGTTCCACCTCTGGGGGGTGAACGCCGGCCAGATGGGTCTGGCGGTCGTCGACCCGGGATTCATCCGCGACATCGGCCCCCGGTCTCGCGGCGGGCTGTTCGTCCACTGGAACTTCTGGTGCGGCGTCGAGGATCCGGTGCAACCGGCGCTCTGTCGCAGTACCATGGCCCTGGGACGGACGATCCTGGTCGACGAGTACCGGGGACGCGACCAGCGATTCGCCTTCTACCGGCTGGAACCCGGGGCAGATTCGGGACTTAAGGGTACTAGGCCTTGACTTGGAGCGGATGGGAACTATAATCCGCGTGCCGCCGGCATCTCATGCGGAAGGCGTTGGATGACGATAAGAATCACCATGAAGCGTCATGTGCCTGTTGCGATAGCGCTGCTGGCGCTCGCCTCGCCCGCGTGGGCGCAGAAAGTCACCACCGTTCCGGACCTGACAGCTCAGCAGGTGCTGGCGCAGATGGCGAACGCCGGTACGTCCCTGCCGGTTGGGGAAGCGCTGGCGCTGACGACGGCGCTGGAGATTTCGACACAACCGTCGAGCACCTCATCGGGCGGCTTCATCTTCAAGCTCGATCCCACGACGGGCCTGCAGGCGCGCACGATCACGACTTTCGGGCCCATCTTCGGTGAGCGCGCGCTCACTTCCGGTGAAGGCCAGGTGAGTGTGGGCGCGACCTTCCGCCAGACGACCTACGATCGCTTCGGCGATTTCGGTCTCGGCGCGCTGCCCTTCTCGTCCACGGCCGGCTCGACGCCGTCGGCGACGAAGACGTCGACCGGGAACCTGACGATCAGCTCCCGCACGCTCGAAATCACCGGCATCGTCGGCGTCACCGACAATCTCGATATCGCCGCCGTCGTGCCGCTCGTCAGCGTGGATCTGGCGGGCACCTCGTCGCTCATCGACGGCAACGGCGTGAACACGCGTCTGGCCCAGACGAACGGCGTGTTTTCGGGCCTCGGCGACATCAGCGCGCTCGCGAAATACCGCTTTGCGACGTTCAAGGGCGGCCCGCTTCCCGATCCGGGTGGTGCGGCGATCGTGGTGGAAATGCGGCTGCCGACCGGGTCGCGCGAGAACCTGCGCGGGCTCGGCCTGACGCGCACGCTGGTCTCGTTCGTCGTTTCGGGCGGAAGCGGGCGCGTGCATCCGCACGCGAGCGGCGGATTCGAGTTCTGGAACAAGGGGCTCGACATCGACGGCGCCCCTGGCACGCGGGTGAACATCCGGCACCAGATTCAGTACACCGCCGGCATCGAGCTCGAAGCCGCGCCGAAGCTCACGATCCTCGCCGACTTCGTCGGACAGCGCATCCTCGGAGGCGGCCAGATCGGCACCTTCACCGGGCCCGTGACGGGCTTGGCCAATGTCACATCCCTGACCTCGATGGTGGCCATCGACCAGGGCATCAGCAAGATGCTGCTCGCTCCGGGTCTGAAAGTGAATCTCAAGGGCAAGCTGGCCGCCGCGCTGAGCGCCATCATCACGATGCAGAACAACGGACTGCACTCGAAGGTGACGCCGTTTGCCGGCATCAACCTCACCATGTAGTTATGCGTAAGCTGTTGCTCGCCGCACCGTTGCTCGCCGCCATCGTGCTGGGCTGTCAGAGCCAGCCGCCGGTTGGTCCGGGAATCGTCACGATCACCGAGACCACGACGTCGACGTCGACGACCACCACCACGACCACGACGATTCCCGTGGCAACGGTCGCCGCGTTCACGTTTTCGCCGGTCACGCCGGAAGTCGGACAGGTGGTGCGCTTCAACGCCGCCACGTCCACCGCCGGGAGCGACCGGACGATCGTTCGCTACGACTGGGATCTCGGCGACGGCGCCTTCAAGAGCGGTGTCGCGGTCGAACATGACTACGCGCCATCGGGCGTCTATCTGGTCACGTTGACGGTCACCGACGATCTCGGCAAGAAGACGCTGACCTCGCAGTCCGTCACGGTGCGGCCGGTCGTTCCGACCTCGTAGCTCGAGGCGCCGCGCGGCGCGCGCGTCCGCGCGGACCACTCCACTTGTGTCTTCCCGGCGGTACCGCGTCGCGCTCGCAGGCATCGCGGCGCTCTGGCTGGCGCTTCGGATCCTGTTCTGGAACGGGTACTACACCGAAGACGCCCCCGGCTATGTCACCGACGCCATCTGTGCGGCCACCGGCGACTATCACGCACGCAACCACGTCAACGGGCTGAACGTCGGCACCTACCTGCCGGTGGCGCTGCCAATCGCCGTGCTCGGCAAGTCCGACGCCGCCCTCGGCGTCTGGCCCCTCGCCTGTTCGCTGCTCGGTCTTCTCTCGATGGCCGGTCTGGCGCGCCTGTTCTTCGGCCCGGTGTGCGGCCTGCTGGCGGCGCTGCTGTACGCCACCTACCCTGGTGACGTCTTCTTCTCCACCGTCGTGATGCCCGACGCCATCCAGGCCGGGTGGCTGACGTTCTCGATGTTCCTCATCGGGGTGGCTGCGCAGCCGACGTCGCGACGGGTGCCGATCCTCGTGGCGGCAGGCACCGCAATGGGCATGTGCCACCTGGTACGAGCCAACGACATCCAGTTGCTGCCGGTCGGCGTCCTCGCTGCGTTGGCGCTGCCTGGACTCAGCGGCGGCCGCTGGCGCGAGGGCGCGAAGGACGCCCTGGCCGTCCTCTCAGGATGGACGTGCGTGATCGCGGCCGAGGGGATCGCCTACCTGTGGGCGGCCGGCGACTTCTTGCTCCGGCTGCATGTCGTGCAGCGGCATTACGGCACGATGGATTCGATCGCGCGGGCTGGCCTCAACATCGACCCGCGCACGATCCCATACAGCCTGTTCGCGCCGGTCTGGTGGTGGCTGCACGGCGGCTGGGGACGCCTGAATCAGGACCAGGCGTATCACGGGTTGCTCTTCACCGGCGCAGTGCTCTCGCTGATGGCCGGGGGCGCGATCGCGCTCAGCGCGAGACGCGTGGATCGCCGAGGCGCGGCCGGACTGGCGCTGGCGGCCACGTGGCTGCTGTGGCCGGTGCTGTACCACCAGTTCGGATCGCAAAGCCTGACGCACTTCGTGCCGATGCACCGGCTGTCACGGCATCTCGTCGTCTACGCGCCCGGAGCGATGTTCGCGGTCGCCGGCGGCACGGCGCTCGCGATCGAGATCGTCGGGAACACGCGTGCCTGGTGGCTGAAGACGGTCGCGGTGGTGGCGGCCGGGCTGGCCCTGCTGCTGCATCTGCGTGTCAACCTGCAGGGAGAGCAGATGGCCTACAGGGCGTATCGCGACATCAAAGACACGTACGTGAGGATCGAGGAGCGTCTGCCCGCCGATACACACACGGTCTCGGCCGATCCGGGAGACCTCTGTTTCCTCGACTTCCGGATGAACCCGCTGAGGGTCGAACGCGTGAAGATGATTCCGTTCGCCGCCTACGATCGCTGCGATCAGTTGCGGGAGGGTGTCGTCATCACACAATCCAATCCTGGCTGGTCCGGCGGCGCGCCAGTGATCGTGGATACGGTGCGCCGGCTGCCGTGTTTGACGGCGCCGCCACGGTCGTGGCAACTGTTGTACGGTGGATATCCTGAGAAGGTCTTCGTGATCCAGGGGGGACATGCCAGGAACTGAGCGTGCCGGGCGCCTCGTCGTGCGGCTGCCCGACGGGCGATCGCTGCGTCTGTCGGCGGCCTTTCACATCGGGCGCGACGCGAGCTGCGAGGTGGTGGTCACCGACAACCAGGTCAGCCGCCGCCATGCGGTGGTGTCGCCCGAGGGTGGGCACTGGGTCGTTCGCGATCTCCAGAGCAGCAACGGGCTGTTCGTCGACAACAAGCGTGTCGAGTCGGCGGCGATTGACCGCGACACCACGGTTCGGCTGGGCGTCGACGGTCCAGTCCTGCGACTCGCGCCGGAAGGGGCCGCCGACCCGCAGACGGCGATCGCTGCGTCGCCGCAAGTCCCGGCCGCCGCGTCTCCGCCGTCTGCGACGGGCGAGTCGCTCGACGCGTACGCGCAGCGGTACTTCGGGTCCGACGAGGGGGACGAAAGCGTCGGCGGCCGGACGCTGATGATCCGCAAGGCGTTTCAGAAGGTTCAGCAGCAGCAGCGCCGGCGCACGCGCGCGACGATCGCGCTGCTGGCGCTCGTGGCGCTCGGTGTGGCCGCCTACGCGCTCTACGAGCATCGCCTCGTCAGCCAGCAGTCGCAGGTCGCCGAAGAGTGGTACTACGAGATGAAGGAGATCGACGTGCGCGTCGCCCAGCTCGAGCAGCAGGCGGCGGCGTCGGGGGCCGCGCTGGGCTCGCAGCAGCTCGCTGGAATCGCGCAGGATCGCCAGCAGCGCGAGAAGCGCTACGACGAGGTCGTGGCGAAGCTCTACGATCGCAAGCTGAACGAGAAGGATCGGCTGATCCTCAAGGTCACGCGGATTTTCGGAGAGTGCGAGGTCGCGGCGCCAGCCGACTACCTGAAGGAAGTCCACCGCTACATCGACATGTGGCAGCGGACCGGGCGCTTCGAACGCGCGGTGAGGCTCTCGCAGGACCGCGGCTACATTCCACGGATCGCCACGGCGTTCAAAGCGCAGAACCTGCCGATTCAGTATTACTACCTGGCGATGCAGGAGAGCGGCTTCGACGCGTTCACCTACGGACCGCCGACGCGTTGGGGCATCGCGAAAGGGATGTGGCAGTTCATTCCCGAGACGGCTCAGACCTACGGCTTGCGCGTCGGGCCGCGCAAGGGAATCGCTGGATTCGACGCGGAGGACGAACGATTCAACTGGATGAAGGCGAGCGACGCCGCCGCGAAGTACATCAAGAACATCTACGCGACCGACGCGCAGGCGTCGGGGTTGCTGGTCATCGCCTCGTACAACTGGGGTGAGCACCGCATCATCGACCGGCTGCGGACGATGCCCGCCGATCCGCGCCAGCGGAATTTCTGGCGGCTGCTCGCCGACCACGCCGTACCGGATCAGACCTACAACTACGTTTTCTACATCGTGTCGGCGGCGGTGATCGGCGAGAACCCGCGGCTTTTCGGATTCAATCTCGACAATCCGCTGAAGGCGTTCGACACGCCGTAGGAGCCGGCATGCCCGAAGCGCACGAGGTCGACTTCGCCGCGGTCGTCGACGGGCTGCGCCTGGCGGTGTTCGTCTTTCAGCGCACGCGAATCCTCTATCAGAACAACGCGGCCGTTCGCCTCGCCACGAGGATGCGGAAGGAGTTCCAGGCCGATCTGGTGGTGATGCTGCGCGACCACCTGTCTCGGATGACGGAGCTGGAGCCGGTCGACGCGCCAGCCCCCGCGGTGACGCTCCTCACCGACGCGCACGGCGAGCCGTTGTATGTCCACGTCATGCCGATCGGATCGGGCGGCGAGCCGCAGATGGCGGTGTGTGTCCGCGAGCTGGGAATTGAACGGGAAGCGTTTGCCCGCCGCTATGGGCTCTCGCCTCGGGAGGCTGAGGTAGCGGAACTCGTCCTCCGCGGCTATACCAACCCTGTCATTGCCTTGACACTCGGGATTGCTCCCGCGACGACCAAGCGCCATCTCACCAGGATTTTCGACAAAATCGGCGTCGATTCCCGGACTCAACTGGTCAGTCGGCTGGCTTGATGTCGGCTAGGGCGTCACCCCATACGCCTCCGTGTTTGTCCGGCCAGTACGACTAAAGTAGCATTGGAGGCTGCAGCCCAAGCTCACTAGGATCCGTGAATCGCCGAAGGAGTACGTGTGATCGAGGCTCATGGTCTGAGCGACCCCGGACCCGTCCGCAAGACGAACGAGGATTCGTTTTGCAGTGATCCCGCTGTTCCGTTGTTCATCGTGGCGGACGGGCTTGGCGGGCATGCCGCGGGCGAAGTCGCGTCGAAACTCGCAGTGGAGACGATCTCTTCGTTCGTGCGACGAATCGAGGAGGAGGGAGAACTCTCCTGGCCGTACGGCATCGATCCGGGTCTGTCGTTCCCAGGCAACCTGCTTCGCACGGCCGTGCACCTGGCCAACCGGCGGGTGTTTCGCGCGGCCGAGCGAGACGATGAGTACACGGGAATGGCGACGACAGTGGTGGCGGCGCTGATCTCGGGATCGCGACTGGTGGTCGCGAGCGCCGGCGACAGCCGACTGTACTTGTTTTCGGGCGGCCGTCTGTCGCAGCTCACGCGGGACGACACGTGGGCGGCAACGATCCTCGCCGCACCCGGGCAGCCAAGCCAGGGAACGGGGACGCGCTCGATGCGCCATGTCCTGACGAACGTCATCGGCGCGCGCGATCAGGCCGACGTGCACCTGGGCGAGTTCGATCTCGCCGGCGGCGACATGTTCCTCCTGTGTTCCGACGGGCTGCACGGCGTGCTCGAAGACGCCACGATCGCCGGGATGCTCAACGGCGGGGGAACGCCGGCCGAGATCGTGCCGCGGCTGGTCAAGGCGGCGCTCGACGGGGGTGGGAAGGACAACGTCACCGCGCTGCTGGTGCGGTACATCGGAGGGCAGGCGTGAGCTCTTCCGACAAGACCGTCGCCGCGCCACGGCTGCCGCGCACGATCGGCCGCTACCAGATCACCGGCCGCCTCGGGAAGGGCGCGATGGGCGTGGTCTACAGCGCTCACGACGCGATGATGGAGCGCTCCGTCGCGATCAAGGTCATGATGACCGACCTCGAGGACGATCCCGAGACCAGTTCGCGGTTCTACCGCGAGGCGCGCTCCGCTGGACAGCTGGTGCACCCGAACATCATCACGATCTTCGACATGGGACAGGAGAACGGCCGTCCCTACATCGTGATGGAGTATCTCGACGGCGAGACGCTCAACAAGTATCTGGCGCGTCCCGAAGCGGCCGACCTGGAAATCAAGATCGAGCTGATGATCCAGATCTGCCAGGGGCTGCACGTCGCGCACTCGCACGGCATCTTCCACCGCGACATCAAGCCCGGCAATCTCCTCGTGCGGGCGAGCGGCGATCTGAAGATCGTCGACTTCGGCATCGCGCGGCTCGCCTCGTCGAGCATGACCGCCTCGGGCCTGATCATGGGAACGCCCGACTACATGTCTCCGGAGCAGGCGCGGGGCCATGACATCGATCAGCGCTCGGACATCTTCTCGGCGGGCGCGGTCTTCTATTACATCCTGACCGGCCGCAAGCCGTTCGCGGCACCAGATCTCGCGGCGGTGCTGCTGAAGGTGCAGACGGAGGAGCCGCTGCCGATCCGCGACAGCGAGGCGCCGCCGGCGCTCGCGCGCGTCGTGATGCGGGCGCTTTCAAAGAATGTGGAAGACCGCTACGGCACCTGCGGCCGGATGGTCGCGGAGCTCGAACATCTCAAGCGCGAGCTGGCGTCCGAATCGCTGCAGCGTCTCGACGAGACGCGCAAGAAGCTTGGCGCGATGGACGCCATCTCCAGCGAGCGGCGCGACCTGATCGAGAAGCTCAAGCTGCGGCCGGTGCCTTCGGACATCGACGCGCCGCGGCTGGCGCTCGTCGAGCGCCAGGGCGCGGTCACCGAGCCGATCCGCCGCACGGTCGTCGCGGATCTTGTCGCGGCGGTCGCCGCGTTCGAGGGACCGGTGCTCGCCGACATGACCAGATGGCGCGCCGCAGCGCACGCGTTCGACGAGGGCATGCAGGCGCTCGGCACCGGCCACGCCCGCGACGCCGTCGTCCGGCTCGAAGAAGCGCTGAGGATCGAACCTGCGTCGGCGCACGTGTCCGCCGAGGTGGACCGCTGCCGCGCCATGGTGGCCGAACAGCGCTCGATGTCGGATCGCGCCGCCGCGCTGATCGACGAGGCGCGGAAGGCTGCAGCCGCCGGGCAGTGGCAGGTGGTGGTCGGATTCTGCGACGACGCGCTCGAGCTCGAGCCGGGCGCCGCGGAGGGCCTCGCGCTCCGAGACAAGGCGCGCGCGGTGATCGTCGAAGAAGCGGAGCAGCGGCGGCAGGACGCGGAGCGCGCGCTGCAGCGTGCCGACACGCATCGTCAGACCGGGCGGTTCTCGGAGGCGGCCATCGAGATCGCACGCGCGCGCGAGGCGGCTCCGAACAATTCGGCGGCCGATGCGGCTGAGGCAAAGCTGAAGGCCTCGATGGCGGAGGTCGAGCGGAACGCGGAGATCCGGCGTCAGGCGTCCGAGGCGATCGCCGCGGCGCGGCGCGATTTCGCGGCGGGCCAGCGCGATCAGGCCATCGCGGCGCTGCAGGCGTTCCACGCCACCACGCCGGAACCGGCGGCCGCCGCGGAGATCAGCCAGATGCAGGCTGAAGGGCGCCGCATCGCCCTCGCCGAGCAGCGCGCCGCGGAAGCCGCGGCGCTCGCCGCCGATGCGGAGAGCGCGCTCAATGCCGGCGATCCTCAGCGGGCGCTCGACCTCGGCACTCGCGCGCTGGCGATCGATGCCGCGCACGTGCTCGCGCGAAAGGTGTCGGGGCTCGCCGGCGGCGAGCTCAAACAACGCGCCGAGGCGCAGGCGCGCGCCGAAGCGGCGGCCAGGAACCTCGAGGAAGCGCGGCAGCAGCTGGCGCGCGGCAAGTTCCAGAAGGCGCGCGCGCTGGTCTCGGCGGCGGCGGATCTCGATCCGCAGAACCCGCAGCACAAGGCGGTCCTCGCGAGGATCCAGGAAGACGAGGCGCGCGCCGAAGCGGAAGCCGAGCGGCAGCGCGTCGTGAAACAGCGCGCGCGGGCGGTGGCGCCGATCCTGGAGCGCGCGCGCGCCGCCGAAGCACAGGGAGACATGGAGCGGGCGGCATGGCTTGCGGAGAACGCCCTGGCGCTCGACCTCGAGTGCGCCGAAGCGCGCGAGATCCTGCAGCACGCGCAGACACGCATCGCCGCCAATCCAAAGCTGGCCGACGAGACCGTCGACTTGCCAGGGGAGACGGGACGAGGCTTCGATCCTGACGACACCGCGTCGCTGACCAAGCCGACGGGGCTCTGGGAGCGGGTCGCGGGAGCGTTGCGAAACTGGAGATCGTCGGACCCGGCGCCGTCGCAGCCGGCCGCCGACGGCCGCGGGTCTGATTCGAAGGGGCGGACGACGTGACCAAACTGATCATTTACCGCGGCGAGGCGCGCTACTCAGAAGTGTCGCTCACCGGCAAGACGATGACCGTCGGGCGCAGCGCCGAGAACGACGTCGTGCTCGAGGATCCCGGCAAGGGCGTCTCCCGCGCACACGCCGAGCTGCGCCCAGAGGGGGACAAGTACCGTCTGGTCGATCTCAACAGCCAGAACGGGATCTGGGTCTCGGGCAAGCGTGTCCCGTCGGTCGTCCTCACACCTGGTGTGGTCGCCGCGATGGGCCCGTATCGCGTCGCGATCGATGCGGTGTCGCCGCTCACGCAGCCGTTCACGCCGATCAAGGACGCAGTTCCCGACACCGGCACCGAGCTGTTCAGCCGCCTGCCCCCGATGCCGGCGGAGCCGCCCGCGCCGCCACTGCCGCCGCCCGTTGCCGTGGTCGACGGTCCCGGCGCGCTGCTCGACAGCACCGATCCCCTCAACGCACTGCCAGCAGCGCCGCCACCGCCGGTCAAGGCAGCGCCAGCGCCGGCCGTGAAGCCGTCACTCACTCCCGCGGCCAAGCCTTCGGGGACCGCCACAGTTCGGACGTCTTCATCAGGGGGCAGTCCGACCAAGATGCTCGCGGCGGCCGTTGGGGCCCTCGTGCTGGTCGCCGCATCCGGGTTCGGCGCCTACAAGTTCGTCCAGCACCGCCGCGCCGCACAGCCCGTGTGGGACGCGACGATCGCGGCGAACCTGGTCAACAGCGGACAGTGTCAGGAAGCGCTCGACAAGCAGATCAATGTCGCGCTGCAGGCGAATCCCAACGACGCAACGGCGCTCGCCTTGAAGCAGAAGTGCACCGCACCGCCCACGGCCCCAGCGCCTTTGACGCCGGTTGTAGTCCCGCCGGTCGTAGATCCGAAGGTAGCAAACACACAAAAACTCGATGCCGCGGAGGCGTCGATCGCCGCCAACACCTGCCAGCCGGCTCTCGATTCCATCAATGAGGTCCTCGCGCAGGATCCCAACGACGAGCGCGCCAAGGCGTTGGCCGCCAAGGCGACGGCATGCCTGACGCCGGCGCCGCCCATCCCGGCCAAGGCCGCACCGTCCGGCGAGACCGGGGTGAAGATCGCGGTGGTCGACGGTGTCGAGGTGAAGCAGGGAGAAAACAGAGCCGCCTACACGGCACGCGTCGGGGATTTGAAGAAGCGATACGACGACGCGGTCACGGCGCTTCAGGATCAGCACTACGCCGAGGCGATGCGGGGCTTCGACAGCCTGCCGCCGAACTACCGCGACGCCGCGCAGCAGCGCGCGTCCGCCCAGGCCTCGATGCGCAGCGACGCCAACCGCGCTTACGCCAGCGCGCAGGCGGCGGAACAGCGCCAGGAATGGACCGCTGCGGTGCAGGGATACCAGCGCGCCCGCGCGCTCGATCCGTCGCGAGACGTGAGCGCCGACGTCGCCCGCGTCACCGAACTGAGAGCGAAGGCCGGCCAGACCGCGTGCCAGAACGGTGACGCCGCGTTCCTGCTCTCGCACAACAGCGAGGCGGCGAAGGAGTATCAGAAGGTCATCGAGCTCCTGCCGAGCGGCGACGCCTGCTACGTCAAGGCCAAGGAGCGTCTCGCACGCATCCGTTGATCACCTGGAGAACAGAGATGGCGCACCGAACCGTCCGCGGCATGATCACCCTGCTCGCCTGCTGCTCGATCGCGGCGATGGCAAGCGCTCAAACCGCCAATCCCTGGTACGGCAGGATGGCCAAGCCGAAGGACTTCGATCCGCCGAAGACCTTCGCGAACACGTTCTCGATCGAGCTGCCGAAGGACTGGCAACTGGTCCCGGGCCACACCGGCACCGTGTTCCTGGCCGCCGAGAAGACCAAGCGCTACGACTCTGGTGCGGCGATTGCGCTGGAGTACATGAGCCTGCAGGGAGCGTTCGATGCGTCGATCATCGACGCGCTGGCCCCGCTCGAGCTCAAGGACGTCCAGGCGCGCGAGTTGAGCGGGTCGAGCTTTACCCAACAGGTGGTGAAGCAGGAGGGGCGGCCGATCATCATCATTCAATACGACCGTCCGAGTCTGTCGGGAGCCAAAGACCACGTCGTGCAGTATTCGATCCCGGCGGGAACGACGATGTATCACTTGATCTGCATCGCGCCCGGGGATGAATTGCCGAAGTGGCGCCCCGTGTTCGCGCACGTGGCGGCGACGTTCACCCCGGCCAAGGCGGGTTCGTAGCCGCGCCCCGTGCCGCCGCCGGGCGCCGGCACGAGGCGCAGGTTTCCTGTTTCCTACGAGGCGGTGCGGCGCGCCTTCAGCGCGTTGAGCAGCCGGCCGATCTCGTCGTCTTTCTCCAACTGTTCGAATCTCCGGTCCACGTCGTCGGCGACGAGCGCCGACTTCGCCTGGCTGACGGCCTCGCTGTGCATGACCTTGCGCTGCATGCGGTCGAAGCCGGCGGCCGGACCTGTGCCCGTCATGACGAGCTGCGCGTCGCTGGCGCGCTCGAGCGCGCGGGCGCGGCGATGCTGCGCGATGAGCACGTCGCTTTTCTGTCTCGCCTCCACGAGCTTCTGGTCGAGCTGTTCGAGTGCGCGGCGCAGCGCGTCGACCTGCTGTTTTTGATCGGCGATCTGCTGGCTGTAGCTGTCGGCCATTTTCGTGAAGCTCTGATAGCGCTCGAGCGCGGCGCGCGCCAGGTCGTCCTGCCCCTTGTCGACGGCGAGCTCCGCCTTGCGCATCCACTCGGCCGCCTTGTCGGCCTGCTCCGCCTGTTTTTTCTGGAGCAGGTGATGATCGGCCATCGAGATGGCGACCTGCGTCTTCACCTGCAGGAGCTGATTCTCCATGTCGACGATCACTTGCTTGATCATCTTCTCCGGGTCTTCGGCCCGATCGATGAGATCGTTGAGATTGGCGCGAATCAGCGTCGCAACGCGTTCGAGTACTGCCATGTCACACCCCCGCCGGCTTGTCGCCGAGCTTGCGGACTTTGGAAAGCAGATCCGACATCGGGACGCCGGAAAGCGCCTCGACGAGCGCCGGCACCTGCGCGGCGATTTCGGTCATGTCGCTGGTGATCTTGTGCATGCCGGTCGATCCGCCGGCGCCCGTGGAGACGATGGTGATCTTGTCCACCTTGCTCAGCGGCGCGGCGAGCGCGGCCACGATATCGGGCATCGACGTCAGCAGCTTGTCGATGACCGCGGCCTGGTTGTACTCCTGGTAGGCCTCGGCCTTGACGTTCATGGCGCGCGCCTCGGCGTCTCCCTTTTTGAAGATGATGTCGGCCTCGGCCTCGCCGCGGGCGCGGGTCGCCGACGCGACGCCTTCGGCCTCGACCGTGAGCCGGTTCTTCTCGGCCTCGGCGAGGACGGTGATCCGCTGCTTCTCCATCTCCGCCTGCTTCAGGACGGTCGCGATCAGCTCTTTCTCGCGGCGCAGGATCTCCGCCTCCTGCACCTTGATCTGGGCCTCGCGCTCGATCTGCTGCACGCGGACGGCTTCGGCGACCACCTGCTGCTGCATCACGTTGGTCTGGATCTCGTAGGCCTTGTCGGCCTGCGCTTCCTGCCTCTTCACCGTCTCGGTGTAGGTGGCGCGCTTGATCTCGAGGTCGCGCTGCGCTTCCGCCTGCTTGGCCTGCGACAATGTTTCGGCCAGCACGCGCTCCTGGTCGGCCTGCGCCTTGGCAATCGCCGATTCGCGCGTCGCCAGCGCGCGCCTGATCGCGGTGTCGCGGTCCGCCTCGGCGGCGGCGACGTCCGCGTCGCGCTTGATCCGCGCCACGTCGGGTCGGCCCATGTTGACGATGTAGTCGTTCTTGTCGCGGACTTCCTTGATGGTGAAGGACACCACTTCCAGCCCCATCTTGTTCATGTCGTCGGCGCAGGTGCCGCGCATCCGCTCGGCGACCATCTCCGGCTCCTTGACGATCTGCTCGACGGTGAGCTGACCGATGATGCCGCGCAGGTGGCCTTCCATCACCAGCTTGATCAGGCTCTCGCGCTGATCCGGTGTCTTGGTCAGGAACTGCTCCGCCGCGGTCTGAATCGACTGCACGTCGGATTTGACCTTGATCTGCGCGACCGCCTCGACCGTCACCGCGACGCCCTGCTTCGTATAGAGGTCCTGCGCCGGCGCGACGTCGAACGACATCAGCTCCAGCGACAGCTCACGGCACGACTCGATCATCGGAAAGATGACCGTGCCGTGCCCCTTGACGATGCGGGTGCCACGGAAGCCGTAGACGATCAGCGCCTCGTGCGGTCCCGCCTTGCGATACAGCGATGCCAGAAACGATCCGAGCAGCGCGATCGCCAGCACCATGAGCCCGACGATCACCCAGAACTGGACACTCATCGCCTGAACACCCATGTGCGACATCCTCCTGTTCGCCGATCCTCCGGACCTGAAGGTCCGGCCTACGATCCCGCTGTTCGCCGGACCTGAAAAGGGTCCGGCCTGCAGCCTCCACCCGCACGGTCCGGCCTACGTGCCGGCCAGATCCGTCCACCGTTTGACCACGGCGATGCCGCGGTCGTACGCCGTGACGACGACTTCCGCGCCCTTGTCGATCGCGGCGGCGTCGGCGCTGCGCGCGCCGCACGACTTGCGCGTGCCGCCCTGCGTGTAGACCAGCTCGCCGACGCCCCCTTCGCGAATCGGCTGCGTCAGCCGCCCGAGCACGCCGACCATGTCGTAGTCGGCGCTCATCATGTTCTCGTGCGGTGACCACAGCACCTTGCTCATCAGGAGGAACACGATGCCCGAACCGGCCAGGCCGATCGGCACCGCCGCAGCCAGCGCCGGCAGCGTCAGCCAGCGGAACTGGGTGGTCAGCAGGTAGCCGGCTCCGCCGAACCACGCCACGAACGCGGTCAGCGTCGCGAAGTTGATCGGCCCGAGCCCATGCAGGTGTCCGGTGTTCGCGGGGCCGACGTGGACGTGCGTCTCCCAAGGGAAGTGCACGTGCAGGTCGACGAGGCCGAAGGCGAAGGACAGCGCGCTCAGCACGAACCCGACGACGAAACAGCCGAGAAAGATCACGGACCAGTTCATGAACGTTCCTCCGGCACGAGCGTTTCCGACAGCCGGTCCACGAGACCCGGCATCGAGATCATTTCGCCCAGCAGAACCAGACAGCGTCGCGTCTCGGCGTGCGCGGCGAGGCGCTCGAGCGCGGCGCTGAGCGCCGGATCGCTCGCAAACCGCGTGGCGCCGTCCACCAGCCATCGATCGAGCTTCGTTTCCGTGGACGCGACCTCGGACGTCAGCTCGGTGTGGAATCCGGGGGGGTCGCTGACGAGATAGCCAGGATGCACCTTGAAGAACTTCGCCAGCAGCTGCCGCGATCCGTTCGACAGATGCCTGCGTGAACCGTTTTCGATCAACGACAGATACGACTGGCTGATCGGCTGACCGAGCTCCGCCTTGATGGCGCGCCCGAGCTCCGACTGCGTGAGCTCGCGGCCCAGCCCACGGAGGTCGCCTTCGAGTTGCCGAAGCTGCCGAAGCTTTTGGGCCAAGGTCATTGCAACTAGCAATATATATATTTCAATTTGTAAAGTACGTCAAGTGACCTCACAAGGCCACGAGTAAACGCTGTAATTACAGATAGTTAACGGGACATGAGAAGGAAGGCGTTCAGGGCTCGCTCTCGAGACTGCGCCAGAGATACCAGCACGCCACCGTCCGATACGGCCGCCAGGCTTCGCCGATCTTCCTGATCCGATCGGCCTTCGGCCGCGTGCGCAGCTTGTACAGCCGCTGGATGGCGTTGACGATGCCCAGGTCATCGACCGGCAGCACGTCGGGCCGGCGCAGCCGGAACATCAGGAACATCTCGGCCGACCATCGGCCGAGTCCCTTCACCGTGACGATCGCCTCGATGATCTCGTCGTCGCTCAGCTCGTGCAGCGCATCGACCGGAAGTTCGCCGCTCTGCACCTTGGTGGCGAGATCGCGCAGGTACGCAGACTTCTGACGGCTGAGGCCGGCGCCGCGCAACTCCTCGTCGGCCAGGATGAGCAGCGCCGCGGGCGTCACCCCGCCCGGCATCAGGCCGACGAGACGGCCGTGGATGGTCGCCGCGGCTTTCGTAGAAATCTGCTGCGAGGTGATGGTCCGCACCAATGCGGGGAAAGGTGGGATGGCAGGCGTGTCGAGGAGCGAGCGGCCACGAAACTGGCGGATGACCGGCGCGAGAATCGGGTCGCGCCGCATCAGCAGGCGGCGTGCCCTGGCGAATTCTTCCGGAGACATGGACCGAGCCGCTAGTGTAAGGCCGATTGCGCTCCCTACCGCGGGACGTGCGCCCAGAGCGCGGCCATGAGTGCGTCGACGTCCCGGCCGGCGCCGAGATCGTAGCTCCACCACGGGTCGGGCTCTGTTTCGCCTGCGCGACCGGCGAGCCTGGCGAGGAGCGACGTCGCGGCCGGCACGTCCGACGCCATCACAGCGGCCTGGCTGGCGCCCAGCAGCGCAGACTGCGCCTGCGGAAAGATCGCCAGGGCGGCGCGGTAGTGTCCCAGCGACTCCTGGGCGCGGCCGCGCGCCTGCGCGATACGCCCCGCGACGAGGTGCGCAAAGTAGGCGACGGCCTGGCCGGGATTCACCGCCACCGCCTGGTCGATCTCCACGGCCGCTTCGTCGAGGCGCGCGCGGCGCTCGAGGAGCCGCGCCAGACGGACGCGCGCTTCGGCGTAGCCCGAATCGACCGCGATCGCGGCGCGAAACAGCTTCTCGGCCTCGTCGTCGGTCCTGTCCTCTGCCGGCACCTCTGGGCGCAGGCGCGGCACGGGGGTCCAGTAGCTCGGATCCGCCGGCAGTACCTGGTACAGCGGCAGCCCCAGCGTTTCGGCGAGACAGCCGCGGTCGAACAGGAGGCGCGCGTCCTCGGGCAGCACCTCCGCGGCGTGCGTCAGATGGTGTTTCAGATCCGCGTGCTTGCCGGCCGCCATGAGATACGCGGAGGTCGCGTGATACCACTCGGCGACAAGCGCCATGTCGGCGGCGGTGACGATGACGGGCGCGCTCGTCAGGATACCCGCGCACTCGGCGCCGCGACACGGACCCTTGACGCCGCGGTACTCTGGTTTGTTCGCGACGAGCAGATCGAGAAGGCTGCGCGCGAACGACCAGTGCCAGTTCAATGATGCTTCTCCGACGACCCGACCGTCGCGGTGCACCGCCGCTCGCTCGTTGCTGAGGAGCGGCGACGCCGGCTCGGCGTTTCGATTCGACTGTCCAGGCCTCACGCCGCCTTCCGGCGATGCGGGCGGCTCGTCGTCGATGAAGTCGGGAAGCTTGTCGCGGAAGATGGCGGCATCCGCATGCAGGATGGCGGCGCGCTCGAGAAACGGCGCGAGCCCGGGATCTACCCGAACCGAGCGATACAACTCGATTACCTGACGTTGAGCGGCCGACTTGCCGGCGATCGCCTGGCCGTGCACGGCGCCGAGGAACAGCCGCATCGCGGAATTGAGGATGGCGCGATCGCTGTACTTCAGTGCGGCGACGAACCCGAGCGGACGATCGTTCTTGCCGGGCCCGTGCGCCTTGACCGCGTTCACCCAAGTGGCGAGCGCGTCGGCCGACTGCAGGCTCTGAGCGCGGACATCAGGTGCGGCACCCAAGAGCACCGCGCACAGCGCGACGATAACGGCGCGGATCACGGGTGCGGACCGCCGCGCATACGCTTCATCATCACTTCGGCACGTGGGCCCAGAGCGCGGTCACGAGCCGATCGACGTCACGGCCGGCGCCAAGATCGTACGTCCACCACGGATCTGAGTCGCCATGGCCCGTTCGGCCGGCGAGCGTCGCGACAAAGGCCAGCGCCGCCGGCACGTCGGATGCCATCACCGCCGCGTGACTGGCGCCGAGGAGCGCCGACTGCGCTTCGGGATACTGCTGCAACGCGGCGGAGTAATGATCGAGTGACGCACCGTCGTGGCCGCGCGACTGCTCGATGCGGCCGGCGACGAGGTGCGCGAAGAACGAGACCGTCTGCGACGGATCGCTGGCCAGCGCCTGTTCGATCTGCGCCGTCGCCTCGTCGTGGATGCCGCGCTGCTCGAGCAGCCGCGCCAGACGGACGCGCGCTTCCGCGTACTTCGGATCGACCTCCAGTGCGCGCCGGAAAAGCGCTTCGGCCTCTGCATCGGTCTTGTCGGGCGGGGGCACCCGCATCACGACCCTTCTCGCCGGGTTCCCGTAGCCGGGATCGTTGGGGAGGACCTGATAGAGCGCCAGGCCGAGCGTCTCCGCGTAACAGGCGCGGTCGAAGAGAACGCGAGGATCGTCGGGCAGCACCTGTGCCGCGTGGTGCAGGTGCCGGTTCGCGTCACCGTGACGGCGGGTGGCGAGCTGATACGCCGCGACGGCATGGTACCAGTCGGCGACGAACGCGCGATCGAGGGGCGTCCCGATCCCTGCGGCGTCCAGCCCAACGTGCGCGACGGTCGGCCGCAGGAGCAAATCGAGCAGGCTGCGTGCGAACGCCCAGTTCCAGTTGGCCGCAACATCGCCGACGACACGGCCGTCGGTGTGGAGGACGTAGCGTTCGTTATCCAGCAGCGGTGGGGGCGCCTCGGTGTGGGAGCCCGGCCCCGCCGCCGCAGGAGCATCGTCTGGCGGATCGGGGAACCGGTCGGCGAAGATCGCCGCGTCGGTGTGCAGAATCGCGGCGCGACGGACGAACGGCGACAGCCCTTCGTCGAAGCGTGCCACCCGCACGAGATCCTTGATCTCCCGCTGCGTTTCCTCCTGGATCGCCATCGGCAGCCCGCGGACGCCCTCGAGAAACAGCTGCATCGACGGGTGCAGCAACAGGCGATCGCTGTATTTCAGCGCCGCGATGACGCCGGTCGCGGAATCCGGCTGTCCAGGATGATGACTCCTGACGGCAGTGATCCAGCTGCGAAGCGCGTTCACCGACGCCTGTGTCGGCGCAGTCCCGGCATGCGCGTCCGAGACCAGCAGCGACGCGGCCGCAAGCGCGAGGCCGAAACGCCTCACGGCAGCCTACCGCCTTCGGTGGTTCCAACATACCCGGGCCGCGCTTTCACCGTGACGCGCCGGTGGGGTACCGTCACCTCGATGCGATGGAACCCGCCAAGCGGCACACCATCGGGGGAATAGGCGAGCACGTAACGGCTGCGGAACTCGCTCAGGATGCGCTGGAACGTGCCGCGCAGTTCGTCGCTCGATTTCACAGGCATCATCTGGCCGCCGGTGGCCTCGGCGAGCTGCTTCAGCGCGTCGGACCGCTTCGCGTCGGCCGAAGTGACCGGGTAGACGACGGCGTTGGTCCGCTTGGCGATCTCGAGCACTTCGTGCGGCTGCAGCCAGCTCGACGTATCGCTGCCGTCCGTGCAGATGACAATCAGGAAGCGGCCAGGCTGGTTCAGCGTCGAGGCCAGCGCCACGAACGCGCCGTCCATCACTGACGTCTGGCCTTCGGGCTGAATGCCATCGAGCGCGGCGCGGACGGCTGGCAGATCCCCCGTGAGCGCAATCTTCGGCTGCACCACGTGGCTGAACGTCGTCAGAGCGGCGCGATCGGCTGGCGTCAGATCGTCGAGCAGCGCCTCAGCCGCGCGGACCAGATCCGCCTGCCGCTTTCCTTCGAGGCTGCCGCTCGTATCGAGCGCGAGGACGGCGTTGACGGGGACGCCGGCAGGGTCGGCGAGATCGATCTTCTGCAGGACGCCGTTGTCGCGCAGCTCGAAGTCGGCGGCGGTGAGGCCGGCGACCGGATTGCGGCCGTCGGTGACGAGCACGTCGACGCGGACGGCGAGCGTGCGGGAGGAGAACTTCTGTTGTGCGTGGAGGGGCGACGCCAGCAGGCCGAGCGCGATTGCCGCCGCGGCCTGCTGGCGCGTCACGGATTACGCCTCCGCGGAGGCCTTCTTGCGGGAGGAACTGCGGGGCTTCGGCGCGGTCTTCCGCGCGCGCGACTCCTTCGGTTGCTTGGGCTCCTTCGGTTCCTTCGTGTCCTTCGCCTTCCTTCGTGCCTTCGTGGTAGCGACCACTTCAACATCGACGATCGCCGGCGTTTCGGTGTCGCGGACGACGTCGCCGTCGATGACATCCGTTTCACCCGCTTCGGCGGCGGCCATCTCAGCCTCCGCCTGCGCTGCCAGCCGCTCGGCCGCTTCGATGTCGGCCTGGTTGATGCCGCGGGCCGCCGCCGACACGCCTGCTTCCTTGATGGCGGTCCCCTGGAAGAAGCGGATCACGCCCTGGCGATCGCGCTCCATGCGGAAGAGGCCGTCACGCTGACACGCGCGAAGCAGATCGTTCAGACTATTGAAGCCGAACTTGCGTTCGTCGAACGACTGGTCGACGCTGCGCAGGTACTGTTTCACCTGCCGCAGATACATCGGCCAGCGCGGGGGCTGCTGGCCCATCGCGAACAGGCGCTTCACTTCGGCAACCGCTTCCGCGGCGCGCGGCTGCCCTTGCGGCTGCGCCTGTTGCCCGTGCGGCTGACCGTGCGACGGCTGGGCGGGTGACGGCTGGCTCTGCGATGGCGGGTGGGCCGGGTGCGACTGACGATGATGTCCGTTACCGCCGTCCACCGGCGCCGATGGCGCCACCGGAGCAGGGGCGGGCGCCTCTTGGGCCGGAAGCTGATGATGACCGCTCTCGCGCAGCTCGACGAGCACGTTGCGTCCGGCTTCCTTCAGCGTGACCACGCCGGCGGCGGCGAGCTTCTCGGCGAAATCACGGAAGCTGCCGGCGCTGTAGGTCCGCTCCGAGAACGTCGAATCGAGCTGCAGCAGCGTGCTCTTGAGCAGCCCGAGCTGCGGCGTCACCTCGCGGTCCGACAGCACTTTGAGTGCGCGCCGCACGAGCGGCACCACTTGATCGATCTGTTGCGAGCCCATCGGGCCCGACGGACCGCGGCCGCGCTCGCCGCGGCGGCCGCCGATCAGGTTCTCGTAGGCGATGAACTCGTGGCAGTTGCGCTGCATCACGTGGCTGGTGAACGAACGGCCGCCGACGACGAAGATCTGTTTGTCGTACTGCTTCAGCTTCTCGACCAGCGAGATGAAATCGCTGTCGCCGCCGACGATGACGTAGGCGTTGATGTGCGCGTGGGTGAACGCCATCTCGAGGGCGTCGAGCGCCAGGTTGATGTCGGCGCCGTTCTTGTCGCCGCCAGGGGTGAGATTTCGCTGCACCAGCTTGGTCGCATGCTGGGTGAGCGACCGGCTATAGTCGCCGGCGCGCGTCCAGTCGCCGTACGCCGTCTTGCTGACGACGTCGCCGCGCTCGCGCAGCGCCTCGAGCACGACGCCAACGTCGAACGTCGCGTTGAGAGTGTTCTTGACGCCAATCTCGATGTTGTCGAAATCGATGAAGACTGCAATTTTGAGACGTGTTTCTGCCATGTGAACTTCTGTGAAACTTGTTAACGGGTCACTGCCAACTGGTTACAAATTACTGAATCCGAACCTTGGTAATCTCGATACGCGTCACGGGATCCTCGCCGTTCACCGGCGCCGCGTCGATCCTGTTGACGACGTCCATGCCGTCGACGACGCGGCCGAAAACGGTGTACTTGCCGTCGAGCGATGGCGCCGGCCCCGTGACGATGAAGAACGACGTGCTGGCGCTGGCGGGATCGTCGCCGCGCGCCATGGAGACGATGCCCTTGACGTGCTTGATGTCGTTGAACTCGGGCTGCAGCGCGTGCACGCGCGCCTGCTGCTTCTCGCTCAACGGCGCAGACCGCGAGGCGACCACGCCCGCCTGCTCCACGAAACCGCGCACGACGCGGTGGAACGCCGTGCCGTCGTAGACGCCCGCCTGCGCCAGCTGCAGGAAATTGCGCACGTGCTCCGGCGCCTTTTCCGGATTGAAGGCGACGGTGATGGTCCCCTGCGTGGTCTCGATCACGGCCCGATGCTGGGCGAGCTGATCGGGCGATTCGCCGGCGAAGGGTACCGGTTCGGGCGACGGGGCGTCACGGATCGTCAGGCTGCGAATCGTGACGCGGTCGAGCGGCTCCTTCCTGTCGTCGGCCGGGAGCTCCGAGATCCGGCGCGCCACCTCCAACCCTTCACTGACGCGGCCGAAAATCGAGAACTGCCCTGCCAGCGCCGGCTGGTCCGACACGCAGATGAAGAACTGCGAGCCGCCGCTGTCCGGCTGATCCGGCCGGAGCGCTGCTGCGACGACGCCGCGGGTGAAGGGCTCGGCGCTCACCTCCGCCTTCAGCACCCCGAGGCCACCCGTGCCGTACTGGGCCTTCTTGGCCGGGTCCCTGGTGAGCGGGTCCCCGCCCTGAATGATGCCATCGCGAACGACCCGGTGGACGATCGTACCGTCGAACACCTGCTCACCGGCCAGCTTCATCAGGTATCCGACGTGATTGGGCGCGAGATCGGGACGCAGGTCGATCACGACCGTCCCCATCGACGTGTCGATCACGGCCTGCTTGCCGGTCATCTGGGGCACGCTCAGCGTTGTCTGGAACGAGCCGGCCGCCTTTGCCTGTGGCTTTGGCGCGCCCGGGCGCAGTGCCTGTAACGGTAGAGCTGCCAGCCACGCGACCAGGAAGGTCGCGGCCAAGAGCATAACTTCTCAATTATACAGGGGGTTGGGTGGCGTCAGTCACTCATAGTGAAGGGCCTTGACCGGGTCCAGCCGGGAGGCTCGCACGGCCGGATACAGGCCAAAGACGATGCCGATGAAGACCGAGACCCCAAATGCCAGCACGATCGAGGCGGTGGTCACGATCGTCGACCAGCCGGCGAGGACGCCGATCAGCTGCGACAGCCCGACCCCGAGCAGAATGCCCGCGACCCCCCCGGTCAGCGAGATGATCGTCGTCTCGATCAGGAACTGACGCACGACGTCCTTCTGACGGGCGCCGATGGCGCGCCGCACGCCGATCTCTCGGGTCCGTTCGAGCACGCTGGCCAACATGATGTTCATGATGCCGATGCCCCCGACCAGGAGCGAAATCGAGGCGATCGCCACCATCACCATCTCGAAGATGCGCTGCGTGCGCCGCTGCTCGGCGAGCAGCTCCGCCGGGGACACGATGGTGAAATCGCCGGCGCCGCGGTGGGCGACGTCGAGGATGCCGCGCAGCATCGCCGCCGCGCCGGGCACGTCGGCGCCGGGCCGCATCTGCAGATAGATGCCGTCGATCTCGTCCTTCTGCGCGCTCTGGCCGTCCTCGAGCCGGAAGACCGACGAATAGAGCGGGACATAGATCAGATTGTTGCGATCCTGCGCCGGGATGCCGGCGACGTCCGACTGCACGGTGAGCTGCGGACCGGCAATGCCGATGACGCGAAACCACTGATCGTTCACCTTCACGTACTTGCCGATCGGGTCGTCGGTGCCGAACAGCGATGCCGCTGCCGCCTCGCCGAGCACGGCGACGGGCGCCGCCGCCGTCGTCTCCGCCGCAACGAAGAAGCGGCCCGAGGCGACCTTCAGGTTGGCGATGGCCTGGTAGTCCGGCGAGACGCCGTAGACGGCAGGAGAATCGCCGGCGAGCGGCTTGGGCGCCAGCTTCGACGGGGTGAACCGCTTCCGCGCGCTCGCCGCCGAGATGCCGTCGAGGTTCGACTGGATGATCCGCAGATCCTGGAACGACAGGCCGGCCGACAGCTTTCGAGTCTTCTGCAGGGTCTGGTTATCGGGGGCCTCGCGTGCTTCGACGATCAGATTGCGGACCCCGAGCTGCTCGATGAAGGACATCACTTCCTGCTGCGCCCCGGCGCCGATCGACAGCATCGCGACCACCGCCGCCACGCCGAAGATCATCCCCAGCATCGTCAGCATCGAGCGCAGCTTGTGGGCGCGGAGATTCTCGAGGCCAAGACGCAGCTCGGGCAGGACGTCCGACGACCAGAGGTGGGCGCGCGCGGACATTTAGCTGGTGGGGGGCTTCGCCCCGCCGCTCCCCACTGCACACGGGCCCGCGGGTATCCGCTTCGCGGCCCACTCCGTGTGCCTGGCTCGCTCGCGCCGCTCGTTCACTTCGCCGCTCCGGCTCCCGAGAGTGGACCACCGGACGACTTGTTGCGCGACGTGGCGACGTCGGGGTCGACGAGCGCGATGACGTCCCCCTCGTGCAGGCCGTTGATGACGGCGCGGCTCTCGGTCGCCGTGACGACCTTGACGTTCTGGCGCTCGAAGTGCCCGGCGGCGGTCTGCAGAAAAACGTAGTTGCTGCCAGCCTTCTCGAACACGGCCTGGCGCGGCAGGTGCAGCGCGTCGTGGATCTCGCGGCCGTCGATGGTGACGCGGAGCGACGAACCGGCGCGCATGGCGGGATCGGGGCGATCGAGATCGAGGGTGATGTCGAACTGGCGGACCGCGCTCGTTTCGAAGAACGAGCCGCGCGAGGCGCTGGCGCTGAGCGGGCCCACTTTCGCGCTGAACGTCCGCCCTGGCAGCGCATCGATCTGCACCGTGCCCGACTGGCCGGTCTGGAGGTTGTCGCGGTCGACCTCGGTCACCTTGGCGCGCCCCTCCATCCGGCCGCTCTCGATGACATCGGCGATGTTGCGGCCGGAGTAGGTGGTATCCCCTTCGCGATACTCCGGCAGGACCATGCCGCTGAACACGAAATACTGGCCGTCGCGGTTGTCTTTGACCGAGACGTCACCGTCGATCGGCGCCTTGACGACGAGATTGTCGATGATCGACTGCGCCCGCTGCATCGCCAGCTCCGCCTTGTGACGGCGCTCGTCGACGACCGCGAGCGCTGCGGTGCTGGTCGCGGCCCGGGCGGCGGCGTCGCGTTCGAGCTGGCTGAGATGCTGTTTCGCCTCGTCGAGGGTCAGCGCGTTCTTCTGCGCCTCGATGGCGCCGACGAACTCGTTGGCGAGCACACCAATCTCGGCGCGGCGCACGTCGTAGCGGGCGGTCAGCAGGTTGAGGGCGTCCTGTGACGTCTGCACGGCGTTGTCGGCCTTCATCTTCACGATCGACTGTTCGGCCTCGGCCAGGTCCGACTTCGCCTGCTCGACGTTGTACTGCTGGTCGGAGGGATCGAATTCGATGACCGAATCGCCCTTCTTCACCGCCGTGCCGGTCGACACGAGCCTGAGGATACGCAGTGCGCCCCCCGCCGGCGGCGCCACGAGGTTCATCGTCCGCCCGGCGCGAAGTTCGCCGGTTGCGTAGACGGTGAGCTTGAGCGGACCGCGTACGACCTTGGCCGTCGGCACCGCGGGGCGCGTGTCGGGCAGCACCGGCGAGCCCTTGGCCAGGAGGACGGCCGCCGCCGCAATGCCGAGCACGACCACGGCGATCGCGATGCGGCGCCAGGCTCGCATCATCTGTTCCTCCGGATCAGCTCGGGGTCGGGCCGGCGCACCGCGAGCTTGTCGCCGGCACTCACTCCGGCGCTCACGGCCGCCTGCTCGCGCCCGCGGCGGACGATCTCGATTGGCTGTTCGTCGAACTTCGAGCCATTGAGGCGATAGACGACGGACCGGCCGTCCTTCTGGAACACCGCTTCGGCCGGCACCAGCGTCGTGTCGGGCAGACGGTCGGCGGCGATCCTCGCCACCGCGGTCATGCCGGGACGGATACGCGGGTCGGGGTCGTCGAGGACCAGCCCCAGATCGAAGTTCCGGACCGGCGGCCAGCCCGACGAGAAGTCGACGCGGGCCAGCACGGAGATGAGATCGACGCGTGCGGCGAAGTCCTTGCCGGGCACCGCCTCGATCTTCACGACCGCCTGCTGCGCAACCTTGAGACGGCCACGATCGGATTCGTCGAGGCGGGCCTCGAGGTGGATGGACGACAGATCGGGCAGTTCGAGGATGCTGGCGCCGGCCCAGGCGCGGTCGCCTTCGCGGAACTCGATGCCGCCGCCGCCGAACATGCTGCTGGTCCGGGGATTCTCGAGGATGTTGACGGACCCGTCGGCGGGCGCGCGGAGCCGCAGCGCTTCGATCGCCGACTCGGTCCGCTCGACGTCGAACTGCGCCTTGTCTCGCTTGCGCCGCTTGCCGACCAGATCGGCTTCGGCCCCGGCCTCGGTCGATTTCACCTTGGCCTGGGTCTCCTTCTGCTTCTGCTCGGCGTCGTTCAGCGCCAGCTTCGCTTCTTCGTACTCGATCTGCGAAATCAGGTCGCGCTTGCCGAGATCGAGTTTCGCCCGATCGACGTCGTACTGCGCCTTGAGGAGCTGTGTCGTGCGCTCTTCCGCGTTGATCCGCTGCTGCGCCTGCAGCTGCTCGATCTCCCCTGCTGCCGATTTGAGATCCGACCGGCGCTCGGCGAGGCGCTGCTCGAGCGAGGTGGCGTCGAACTCGACGAGCACGTCGCCTTTTTTGACGGCAGCGCCGTTCTTGACCAGCCTGGTGATCTGCAGGTCGCCGCCCGACTGCAACGGCGCGTTGAGGACCATCGACTTCGCGGGCCTGATTTCGCCGCGGATCTGGATGTAGTCGACGAACTCGCCGTGCGTCACGGCAACGGTCGTCGCGTTGGGTACGCCGCGATCGAACGCGTTCATCGCGACCACGGCGCCGCCGAGCGCGGCAATCACCAGGACGATGACGACGAGCACCCGTTTCGAGCGGAGCGACACGGGCACCGGCATCGGCTACCTGCCCTTGTCTCCGGCGGCCGCCGCGTTGCGTGCGATAGTGACGCCTTCCTGCAGACCGCCGGTCACGACCACCTGGTACGCACTGATCGCGCCCAGCGCGACATCCTGCCGAACGA
The DNA here is from genome assembly GCA_036496585.1 of Vicinamibacterales bacterium. Taxonomy (NCBI): domain Bacteria; kingdom Pseudomonadati; phylum Acidobacteriota; class Vicinamibacteria; order Vicinamibacterales; species Vicinamibacterales bacterium. The sequence goes on along the minus strand of DASXLB010000037.1, from coordinate 49,647 downwards.
CCCGGCCGCCGCGCTGGACCATCACGTAGGCCTGCTCGCCATCCGACACGACCGCGTCGCGCGGCACGACGAGCACCGCCGGCGTCCGCTCGAGTTCGACGTCGAGCGACGCCGTCAGATCGGGCATCAGGCTCGGACTCGCGCCCTTGACCAGCACCAGCACCACGAAGTTGCGCACCCGCGGCGACAGCGACGACTGCTGGCCGATCGGTGAGATCTGGGTGACCGTCCCGGGGAACGAGAGATCCGGGTAGGCGTCGAGGCCGACGCGCACCGTCTGCCCGATCTTCAGCTCGTTGATGTCGGCCTGGTTGACGCGCGCGCGGACCCGCATCACCGCCGGGTTGACGACTTCGACGACCGGCTGCCCCGATCGCACTTCGTCCCCCTCGGCGAATTCCAGCATGTTGCCGTTCTTCCAGGTCGTCTTGATCACGGCCACGCCCGGCAGCGGCGAAGCCACCAGCATGCGTGCGGCGTTCTCTTCCGCCTGCCGCATGTTGGTCTGGGCGCGGTCACGGCGGATCTCGAGCACCTTGATGTCGGCGGCCGCGGCGGCGCGCTTGAGAGCGTAGGTGTCCTGCAGCTGTGTGAGCTGCGCCTGCGCCTCCTCCTGCGCCAGCGTGTTCTTCTCGGCTTCGATCTTCGGGAGCAGGTCGTTCTTGACGAGCTCGAGGCGCGACTTCGCGAGCGCGCTCTGCGCCTGATTCAGCGTGCTGTCGTCGCTGGCCCGCGCGGCGACTTCGTCGGCCTGGCGGCGCTTGATCTGCTGTTCGAGATCGGTCAGGTCGGCGCGCCGGTCGAGCGCGTTCCGGAGCTGTTCCTGGCGGTCGAACTCGACGAGCATGTCGCCCGGCTTGACGGTCTCGCCGTTGTGCACGAGACGCATGACGACGAGCGAGTTGCTGTTCTGCCCGGCGAGGCGGGGCGCCTGGATGGCGGTCGATTCGACCGCTTCGACCGTGCCGTTGAGGCGGAGGCTGCGGACGAAGTCCTGGCGGACGACGGTGTAGCCCGTCGGTCCTGCGGCGCCCCTCGGCTCCGGCGCGCGCGCATACACGCGCACCGCGACGAGCGCCGCGGCGGCCGTCGTGACGAGCGCGATGGCGGTGACGAGGACCGTCCGATTGAACATGGCGCGAACTGGCGGCCGAGCGAGACCGCCAAGGTGTCCCGGATATAGACGGCCGGGAACAGCCGTTGGTTGGGCGTACTGCCAAGCGTATCAGACCCCGAACGGCCGCAAAAGTTTCGGGAGATCGGCTCCTCGGCGCAGAGCCCGGAGGGATCGACACCTGTCGCGTGGCGGGCCTGGACGCGACGCATGGGCGAGGCGGCCTGGTACAATCACGGTCCGGTGGCCCGCCGAACCCCCGCCGATTTGCCCCGTATCGAACAGCGCCGTTCGGCGCTGCACGGAAAGGGCGTCTTCGCCTCCGTACCCATCACCAAGAACACGCGCATCGTCGACTACGACGGCGAGTTGGTGCGCAACGGCCGGAAGCTCGACAAGCGGGAAGAGGAGTACCTGCGTCAGGGGTGCATCTGGGTCTTCCGGGTCAACCGCGCCTGGAGCAGGGACGCCAACGTCGGCGGCAACGTCGCCCGCTTCATCAACCACTCGTGCACGCCGAACTGCTACTTCCAGGTCGTGGACAAGACTATCTGGATCCGCGCCGGACGCAGCATCCGACGCGGCGAAGAGCTCACCTACGACTACCGCACAATCGGCGACCGGACGATTCCCTGCCGTTGCCGGCCAGGTTGCACGAACCGGCTCTGACGCGCCGACCCCTACGGAACGCTGATCGAATCCGAGCCCGCTACCCCGGAAAAGGTCGCCGAGATCACCGCGCTGCCGCTCGCCAAGGACGTAACGAGGCCGGTCGCCGAGACGGTGGCAATCGCGGTATTCGAAGACGTCCACGTCGCGCTGGTGGTGATGTCTTCGCTGACGCCACCCGCGAGCGTCGCGACGGCGGTGAACTGCGCCGAGGCGCCGACGCCCGGCACCCCACCGGACACGGTGACCGTCGAGACGGTGGTCGCCGAAGTCGGCGAAGAACCGCACGCCACGGCCGCGAGACCGGCCGTCAGGGCGACGAGAAGAACGAGGATCGGACGAAGTTTCATGACTGCACTCCTTGCGACGGCATCAGCGCTGGCAGACGCCGTTAACAAGGGGTCAGACCAGCGAGCTGTGGCGGGAGTGTTGCGAAAGTACGACCAAACGGCGTCAGCCTCGGCTATTCGAAGACCAGGTGCGTGCGATCCGTGCCCGGCACCGTCGTCACGACCGGATGGACTCCGAACGCGCTACGGATGAGCTCCGGCGTCAGCACGTCGGCCCGCGTGCCCGCGGCCATGAGTCGGCCGCCGTCGAGGAGCAGCAGGCGATCCGCAAACTGCGCCGCCAGATTCAGATCGTGGAGTACCCCGATCACCACCAGATCGGGCGACGCCGCCAGCATCGCGACGATCTTCCGCAGGAAGTCGAGCTGGTGGCCGATGTCGAGAAAGGTCAGCGGCTCGTCGAGGAACAGTACCCGCTCGCGCCCCGCCAGCGGCCGCCAGACCTGCGCGAGTACGCGGGCGAAATTCACCCGCTGCTTCTCGCCACCGCTCAGGGTCGGATAGGCGCGCTCGGCCATGTCGGCGACGTCGAAGTAGTCCATCACCTCGTCGACGATCGCCGCGTCTTCCGAGGAGGGTCGGGCGCCGAAGTGCGGATAGCGCCCCATCGCCACCACTTCGTGGACGAGCAGCGGAAACGCCACTTCGACTGCCTGCGACAGCACCGCCCGCCGCCGCGCCAGGCTCGCTTCGCTCTCGTGCGCGATCTCGGCGCCGGCGTATGCGACGCGACCGCTCGCCGGCCGCAGCAGCCGCGCCAGTACCTTGATGAGCGTCGACTTGCCGGCGCCGTTCGGGCCGATGACGAGATGCAGCCGGCCCGGCTCGAAGCCCGCGCTGATGCCCGCGATGAGATCACGCCCGCCGACGCGATAGGTGACGTCGTGGATCTCGACCATCTGGATCGTCCCTGTCTTAGAACACGTAGCGGCGGCGCCGCAACAGCGTCAGGAAGATCGGCACCCCCACGATCGACGTGACGATTCCGATCGGCAGCTCGGCCGGCCGCAGCGACACGCGCGCGACGAGGTCGGCGAGGCTGAGCAGGGTGCCGCCGAGGATCGCGCTGCCGACGATCAGGAAGCGGTTGTCGGCGCCGTGCAGCATCCGCAGGATGTGCGGCACGATGAGCCCGACGAAGGCGATGACGCCGGTGAACGCCGTCGCGACCGCCACGATGGCGACGTTGACGGCCAGGATGGTCAGCTTCAGACGCCGCACGTTCACACCCAGGTACGCCGCTTCCTCCTCACCGATCATCAGCGCGTTCAGCTGCTTGGCATACATCGCCGCCGCTGCGGTGCCTACGGTGGTCACGGCGCCGACGATGCCCACCGCCCGCCAACTCGCGCCGGACAGCGTGCCGAGATTCCAGAAGACGATCGAACGCGCCTGCGGATCGCGGGCCACGTAGGAGAGGAAGCCGATGCCGCTCAGGCACAGCGCGTTGACGGCGAGGCCGGTGAGCAGGAGCATGACGATCGACGCGCGCCCGTCGCTGCCCGTCTCGGCGAGCGCGAAGACCAGCCAGGTCGACAGCACGCCGCCGACGCAGGCGGCGAGCGGAAGCGTCCATGCCGCGGTCTCGACGTGCAGCGCCGCGCCGAGCACAAAGAAGACCGAGGCGCCGAGGGCGGCGCCGCTCGACGTGCCGACCAGTCCGGGCTCGACGATCGGATTGCGGAAAAGCGCCTGCATCAGCGTACCGCCGACGCCGAGGCCGGCGCCGACGAACAGGCACAGCAGCGCGCGCGGCAGCCGCAACTCGGCGAAGATGCGGCCGTCGAGCGTCGCGGGCGTATGGCCGGAGACGATCGCGACAGTCGCCGTCCACATCTGGCGCAGCGGAAAGTCGATCGCGCCGAAGCGGATCGACGCGATCGCCGTCACCGCCATCAGCGCCGCGAGCGCGGCCAGCAGGCCGCCGCGGCGGCCGCCTCCTTCCGTCATTCGCCCTTGTGCACGATCGTGACGAGCCGCGCCAGGCCTTCGCCGCTGCTCGGCCCGAAGTACATCAGGTCGTGTTCCTCGACCCGGTAGATGCGTCCGTTCTTCGCGGCGTTGCTGGTTGCGACGCCGGGCAGCTCGACGGCCTTGTCCTTCGAGCCGAGGCGGTCGTAGCCGAATTCGGTCAGCAGGACGACGTCGGGATTGGCCTGCGCGACGATCTCGGGCGACGCCATCCGCGTCATGCCGGCCTTCTCGATCGCCATCTCGCCGCCTGCCCAGCGCACCATCTGACCGGCGGCGCCGGCGTCGCCAGATCCGCTGGCCCCGACGAGCATGTAGACGTTCGACGCGCGCCCATAGTGGATTACCGCCACGCGCGGATGGTCGCTGAATTTTTTTGCCTCGTCGAGCGCGTGCGCCATGTCGGCGTCGAGCTTGCGACACAACTCGTCGGCGCGCGATTCCTTGTGGAAGTAGGCGCCCATCTCGCGCATCAGCGCCTTGGCCCCCTCGATCGAATCGTTCTTCGCCGTGAACGTCTTGATCGGCACGTTGAGCTGCCTGAGCTGCTCGATGACCTGCGGCGGCCCGATGTTGCCGTCGGTGATGATCACCGTCGGCTTGAGCGACAGGAGGCCCTCGGCGCTGAGCGCGCGGTGATACCCCACCGTCGGCACCTTCTTCACGTCGGGCGGCCAGGTGCTCGAGTAGTCGACGCCGACCACCGCATCCTGGGCGCCAAGCGCCCAGATGATTTCGGAATACCCCTGCGAGATCACGACGGCGCGGACCTTCTGGTCCACAGAGGTGGCGTTGCCGAAGCGGCCGCACCCGGACATCGCAAGACAGAGCGCCGAGAGAGCGAGGCATCCCTTCAGACCCATCGCTGCGATGTTATACCGCCGGGACCCGCGACCGCCCGGCATGGACCACTCGTACGTGTGCTACCGTGCGAAGAGGGAGTCCAATGCTGCCTCGCCTCGTCCGTCCGCTGGTTGCCGTGTGGGTGGCGCTTGGCGCGCTCGACGCGGCCGCACAGACCGCGCCACCCTCGACTAGTCCACCGACTTCTTCTCCGGCGATATCGGGCGCCTGGGTGCTGAATCCAGCGCTCACGCAGAAACCCGCCGAGATCGGCTTCAGCCCCGACTGGGGACGCGCCGGCGAGCCTGGGGAATCGTCTTCGAGCGGTGGCGGGGGCCGTGGCCATCGCGGCGGCGGAGGCGGAGGCGGTGGATTTGGCGGGGGATCGCGCTCGACGGGGACCATGCAGAGCCCCGATGACAGCACCCGCATGCAGCAGCTCACCGGTGAAGCCCGTACGCCCCCCGAGCACATCACCATCGTGCAGAAGGCCGATAGCGTGTCGATTGCCGACGACCAGGGGCACTCGCGCACGTTCCATCCCGACGGCCACCTGGACGAGTTGACCCTCGGCACGATCGCGCTGCCAACTACGGCAAGATGGGATGGACCCAGTCTCGTCGTGACCTATGAAGTCGATACGGCGCGGCAGCTGCGCTACACGTTCACCCCGGCCGACAACCCGAAGCGGCTGCTCGTCGATGTCCGGTTCCTCCAGCGCGGGCACGACGGCGACGAAGTGAAGCTCACCTACGAGACGCCCGAGGAGCACGACCGAGCGGTCATCTCCGGAGGCGCGTCGGCGCCAGGGCTGCCGCCTCCTGACGGGCCGCTGCCGACCGGCGCCCGCGCGGGCGCGCCACCCGCCGCTCCGTCCGCTCCAGTCGGTGGCGCACCGGACGCGACGGCGCCGCCGGCGCGTCCGCCGGCGCTGCCACCCGGGTCCGAACTGCGCGGCATCACGACGATTGGCACGCAGGTGGAGGATCTCACCACGCAGGCGGCGGCGTGCGGCCTCGATCAGAACAAGATCAAGACGTCGATCGCCAAAATCCTCGGCGACGCCGGTTTCAAGTCGCAACCGTACGGAAACGAGGAAAGTTACGTGCTCGTCAGCGTCGTCACCAGCCGGCTCTCCGACGGTGTCTGCGTGTCGCGCTACGACGCGTCGCTGATGGCGGCGGCCGACGCGACGCTTCCCTATTTGAAGGGTGTGGTGATGCTCGAGGTCCCGTTGCTGCGCGAAGGGGGAATGACGGGCGGCTCGCCCGCACAGCACGCCGCCGGCGTGATGGATGCGCTGACGAAGGCGGTCAACGGCTTCGTCGCGCAGGTACGCGGCGCGCGCAAGCCATGATGCCGGCCGCCAGGCGGTGGCGCTGGATCGGTGCGGCGGCCGTAGTCGTCTCGGCCTGCGCCAGCGGGTCGCCGGCCTCGGCCCCCCAGACGGCCCCGGTCAAGGTCCAGGCTCGCGCGCAGCCCGACAGCATGACGTGGGTGGCGAAGTCAGTGGAATATCGCGCCCTTGTCGCCCAGACCTATCGCGCCGCCACCGGGCGGGTCGACAGCGAGGCGCCCCGCTATGCGCCGGGCACCTGGGCGGTGATTCTCGACTCCGACGACACGATACTCAACGACCTGCAGTACGAGCAGGAGCGCGCCGCCGCCGGCCTCGGCTTCACGCAGGAAAGCTGGGCGGCCTGGGTACGCCGGCGCACCGCGCAGCCGCTGCCCGGCGCCGCCGCGTTTCTCGCGCACGTGCGCACACTCGGCGGACGCATCGCGATCGTCACCAACCGGCTCGGCTCGGAATGTGACGACACCATCGCGGTGTTCAAGGCGAACGATCTGCCGTTCGACGCGATGCTCTGCCGGCCCGACGGCACGCCCTCCGACAAGAACCCGCGATTTGCGGCCGTCGCTGCCGGCCAGACCGACGCGGGGCGCACCTCGCTGACGATCGTCGCCTACGTCGGCGACAACATCCTCGACTTTCCATCGCTGTCGCAGAACCTTCGAGAAACGGACCCCGCGTTTGGCGAGTTCGGGGTTCGCTACTTCGTGCTGCCCAATCCGATGTACGGCAGCTGGCAATAACGGCGCGTCAGGAGGCGAATCATTCCGGCGGCCCCGGCATCACCTGCCGGATCTCGATCGGCATGTTGAGCGGCGCGCCTCCCGGACCCGGGCACGACGAAGCGTGCGCGGCAATTTCAAACGCGCGAGTCTCCGTCGGGACATCCACGACCCAGTAGCCGGTCAGGAACTCTTTGGTCTCGACGAACGGACCATCGGTGACGATCGGCGCGCCGTTGCCGGACGCACGGACGATGCGCGGGCGCGGTGGGTACTCGAGTCCTTCGGCGCCGACCAGCTCGCCGCGGCTCTTCAGATCCGCGTTCAAGTCCTTCATGAACCGGATCATCCGGTGGACTTCCTCGGGGTTCCACGACGCCAGGCCGGCGCCGGCCGGCGCGTTGGCCGGGGCGTGCATCATCAGCATGAACTTCACGGCGTTGCTCCCTGTGAGTGGGCCATCAGCGGCCTTCACAAAACTGTCGAACGGCCGGCCGCGGAATCGACAGCTGGCGAGATTGAAAAAGCAGCCGCCGGTCGCCCGGCAGTGCGGTGACCGACGGCGCGGCGGCCACGCAGGCGGGCTGGATGTCGCCGTACGGCTGACGCCGCCGGCACTCAGCAGGTCTTCGCGAACTCTGACGATTCGTAGGCAAGGTTCGGGCTGAGCCACTTCTCCGCTGCGGCCACGCTGACGCCGCAGCGTCCGGCATACGACTCCAGCTGGTCGCGGCCGAGGCGGCCGACGTTGAAGTACTTCCCCATCGGGTGCGAAAAGTAGTAGCCGCTGACCGTCGCCGCCGGCGTCATCGCGGCATGCTCGGTCAGGTCCATGCCCTGCCGGCGGGCCTGGAGCAGCTCGAACAGCGTGAACTTGCCGCTGTGATCGGGACACGCGGGGTAGCCGGGCGCCGGACGGATGCCGCGGTGCTTCTCGTGGTGCAGATCCTCCGCCGTCGCCGACGCCGCGTCGGGGTGGCCCCAGTCGTCGCGCACGCGCGCATGCAGCCACGTGGCGAATGCTTCCGCCAGTCGATCCGCGAGCGCCTTCACCATGATGGCGCTGTAGTCGTCGAGGTCCCTCTCGTAGTGCCTCGCCAGCTCCTCGGCGCCGATGCCGCCGGTGACCGCGAACATGCCGAGATAGTCGGGCACGCCGCGGCCGCGCGGCGCGATGTAGTCGGCAAGCGACAGATTCGGCCGGTCGTCGGGCTGCTGCTCCTGCTGGCGGAGCATGGGCAGGCGCGCCAGGATGTCGCGGCGGTTCTCGTCCTTGTAGATGACGATGTCGTCGCCGTCGGCGGCGGCGGGCCAGAAAGCGTAGACGCCGCGGGCGCGGAGAAGGCGGCCTTTGACGATCTTCTGCAGCAGCGCCTGCGCATCGTCGTAGAGCTTGCGCGCGGCCTCGCCATACTGAGGGTGCTCGAGGATGGCCGGGAATCTGCCCTTCAACTCCCACGCCGAGAAGAAATACGTCCAGTCGATGTATCTGACGATCTCCTCGAGCGGCACGTCGTCGAGAAAACGGCGGCCGACGAACGCCGGCGTCGCGGTGACGTGCTCGTCCCACTCGTAGACCAGCCGGTTGGCGCGCGCCTGCTCGTACGAGAGGAGCGGCTTTTCGCTGCGCGCCTTGTAGCGCTCGCGGATTTCCTCCTGCGCCTCGACGTTGCTGCGCGCGAACGCGCCGGCGCGCGCCGGATTGAGCAGCTGCGACACGACGTCGACGACGCGCGACGCGTCGAGGACGTGGACGACGGGCTTGCTGAATTCGGGTGCGATCTTGACCGCCGTGTGCTGACGGCTGGTGGTCGCGCCGCCGATGAGCAGCGGCAGCGTCATGTGGCGGCGTTCCATTTCGCGCGCCACCATCGCCATCTCGTCGAGCGACGGCGTGATCAGGCCGCTCAGGCCGACGAGATCGGCTTTCCGTTCGATGGCCGTGTCGAGGATCTTGCTCGCCGGCACCATCACGCCGAGATCGATCACCTCGTAGTTGTTGCAGCCGAGCACGACGCCGACGATGTTCTTGCCGATGTCGTGGACATCCCCCTTGACCGTCGCCATGACGATGCGACCCTGCGCGGTGACGGCGTTGGCGTCCTTCGCGAGACGCTCCGCCTTCTCCTTCTCCATGAACGGCTCGAGGTAGGCGACCGCCTTCTTCATCGCGCGCGCGGACTTGACGACCTGCGGCAGGAACATCTTCCCGGAGCCGAACAGATCGCCGACGATCTTCATGCCGTCCATCAGCGGGCCTTCGATGATGTCGAGCGGCCGCGTGTATTTCCGCCGCGCTTCTTCGGTGTCCTGATCGATGAAGTCGACGGCGCCGTGGACGAGGGCGAACGCCAGCCGCTCTTCCACCGTGCCGCTGCGCCACGCGAGATCCGCCTGGCGCTCCCTGGTCGTCCCCTTGACCGTCTCGGCGAACTGGACGAGCCGATCGGTCGCGTCCGGCCGGCGGTTGAAGATGACGTCCTCGACGTGCTCGAGGAGATCCTTCGGGATGTCCTCGTAGACGACCAACTGCCCGGCGTTGACGATGCCCATGTCCATGCCGGCCTTGATGGCGTGGAACAGGAACGCCGAGTGCATCGCCTCGCGGACGGTGTCGTTGCCGCGGAACGAAAAGGAGAGATTGCTGACGCCGCCGCTGATCTTGGCGCCCGGGCACGTCGCCTTGATGATCTTTACGGCCTCGATGTAGTTGACGGCGTAGCCGTTGTGCTCCTCGAGCCCCGTCGCGATGGCGAGGATGTTCGGATCGAAGATGATGTCGGCCGGATCGTAGCCGGCCTGTTCCGTCAGCAGCCGGTAGGCGCGCTGACAGATCGACACCTTCCGCTCGACGGTGTCGGCCTGTCCCGATTCGTCGAACGCCATGACGATGACGGCGGCGCCGTAGTGCTGGATCGTCCGCGCCTTCGCGAGGAAGTCCGCTTCCCCCTCCTTGAGGCTGATCGAATTGACGACCCCTTTGCCCTGGATACACTTGAGGCCGGCCTCGAGCACACTCCACTTGGAGCTGTCGACCATCACCGGCACCCGGGCGATCTCCGGCTCGGTCGCGATGTAGTCGAGAAACGTCGTCATGGCCTGCTCCGAGTCGAGCATGCCCTCGTCCATGTTGACGTCGACGATGTTGGCGCCGCCGCGGACCTGATCGAGCGCGACCTGCGCGGCCTCGGCCCAGTTGCCGGCCTTGACCAGGCGCGCAAAGCGCACCGAGCCGGTGACGTTGGTCCGCTCGCCGATCATCTGGAAGTTCGAATCCGGGCGAATGGAGAGCGGCTCCAGCCCTGACAGTTCAGTGAAGTGATCCGCGGCCCGCGGCGCGCGGCCCGCCGCACCGCGCGGGGCCTGGCCGGCGACCGCTGCCGCAATCGCCGCGATATGGTCGGGCGTCGTGCCGCAACAGCCGCCGACGATGTCGACGAAACCGCTCGTCGCAAAATCCTGGACCAGCTCGCCGGTCTCGGCGGGACGTTCATCGTACTGGCCGAAGGCATTGGGCAGTCCGGCGTTGGGATACGACGACACGTAGCACTCGGCGATGCGCGCCAGGTCGGCGAGGTACGGGCGCATGTCGCGGGCGCCGAGCGCGCAGTTGATGCCGATGCTGAACGGCTTCGCGTGACGGACCGAGGCGTAGAAGGCCTCGAGCGTCTGGCCCGACAGGGTACGGCCGCTCTTGTCGGTGATGGTGAACGAGATCATCAGCGGCAGACGCCGCCCCTTCTCGGCAAACACCTGCTCGATGGCGAAGAGGCCGGCCTTGGCGTTGAGGGTGTCGAAGATGGTCTCGAGCAGGATGACGTCGGCGCCGCCGTCGATGAGCCCCCGGACCTGCTCCTCGTAGGCGGCGCGCAGCGCGTCGAAGCTGATGGCGCGGAATGCCGGGTTGTTGACCTCGGGGGAAATCGACAACGTCCGGTTGGTCGGGCCCATCGCACCGGCGACGAACCGCGGCTGGTCGGGCGTCTTCTTCGTCCATTCGTCGCACGCGACACGCGCCAGGCGGGCCCCTTCGACGTTCAGCTCGTAGGCGACCGATTCGAGCAGGTAGTCGGCCTGGGCGACGGTGGTGCTGCTGAAGGTGTTGGTTTCGATGATGTCGGCGCCGGCGGCGAGGTACTGGTCGTGGATCTGGCTGATAACGTCCGGCCTGGTGAGGGTCAACAGATCGTTGTTCCCGCGCAGGTCCTTCGCGTGGTTCCGGAAGCGCTCGCCGCGAAAGTCCGCTTCGGTCAGCGTGTGCCGCTGGATCATCGTGCCCATCGCGCCGTCGAGGATGAGGATTCGGCGCTGGAGCGCCTGATCGAGTTGTGCGCCGGCGCCTGTTCGGGGCCCGATATCCGATGACCGATGGCCGATGTGAGACATGTCAGTGAGCCTTCTTCAACTCTGGCGGTCTGGTGCCACTCGCGATCAGGACGGTAAAAGGATCGCGCTGGCGGCGGGCGCCGACGGTGAGCTTGATATCGGTCAGTCCCGCGCCTTCGAGTAATTGCTTCAACTCGGCGTCTTCGAAGCCGAGCCAGGTGTCGCCGAGCCGATCCTTGACCCAGTGCTCCTCGTGGCGGCGCAGATCGAGGACGAGCACGCGCCCCCCTGGGCGGACGATGCGCACGGCCTCGGCGATGGCCCGGGCCGGAAGCGCGGCGTGGTGCAGCGCCTGGGAGAGGAGCGCGACGTCGACGCTCGCGTCGTCCAGCGGCAGGTGATCCAGCTCGCCGCGCTTCCACTGAATAACCGAGGGGCTTCGCCCCTCGAACTCCCCTACACGCTCTCTCGCTCGCCGCTTCGGCGGCTCGGTCCGTTCGCGTGGCTCGCTCACGGCGTTCGCTCGCGATGTCGGGGTCGTGGATGCCGGCGCGGAGCCGAGGCGCTGGGCGGCGAGCTTCTTCGCGCGGGCCAGGACGGCCTCGGATCGATCGACGGCGACCACCGTGCGCGCAAACCGAGCCGCCTCGATCGCCAGATATCCCTCGCCACAGCCGAGGTCGGCGACGTCGAGCGGCGGCAGCAGGTGCGCGAGCGCACGCGCCCACGCGGCCCAACTGCGGCCCGGCACGATCTGGCGGTGCTCGGGAGCGGCGCCGTGCTGGTCGAAGTCCTCCCGGCGGACGCGCCGCACTTCCTCGAGCCGCGCCGCGTCAGCGCGTCCTTGCGGCGTCACGGCGGCGATGTCGAAGTGCGCGCGCAGCATCGGCCACACCGGGCCGAAGCCGTTGCCGCCGCCGACCAGCGCCGGCGCCAGCCGGAAGTAGGTGAATCCCGCCTCGCGCCGCTCCTCGACGAGGCCCGCATCCTTGAGCAGGCCCAGATGCCGCGACACGCCCGACTGCGCAATGCCGAGGATGCCGGTCAGTTCCGACACGTTCAACTGCTCGGCTGCCAGCAGCCGCAGCATGCGCAGCCGCGCCTCGTCGCCGAGCAGCCGGAACAGAGCAGCCGATTCCACATCTATAAATCTACATACATTGATTCAAACGCGCAAGCAGGACAGGCTGCCCGCTCTCAGGCCGGACGGAGGCGGATCTGAAGGTCCGCTCTACTCAAGAAGATGTCGGTGGGCGAGGCTGCAAGTCAGCCCTACCCAGCAAGATGCCGTAGGCCAGTCTTCAGGCCTGGCAGAGGGCGGACCTGAAGGTCCGCGCTACACGATCGCCTACCAGACCCGGCACGCCGGCTGGTTGATCATCGGCGAAGGCGCCTGGCAGCCGAACGCCTGCGCGAATTCCGGCATATTCGACACGACGCCGTTGGTCCGGTAGCGTCCCGGCGAATGGGGATCCGTCTTGGCGGACAGCCGCGCGATCGCGTCGCTGCGATTCTCGCACCACATCTGCCCCCAGCCGACGAAGAACCGCTGGTCGGCGGTGAGCCCGTCCTGCGTCCCGAGCGGCTTGGTCTTCATGAGCTCCTGCAGCGCCATCCACGCCAGGCGTAAGCCGCCGTTGTCGGCGACGTTCTCGCCGAGGGTCAACTTGCCGTTCAACTTGACGTCGTCGACGGCGCTGAAGCCGCTGTACTCCTTGTCGACACAGAGGGCGCGCTCCTCGAACGTCTTGCCGTCGGCCGGCGTCCACCACTCGCGCAGGTTGCCCACCGGATCGAAGCGGCGGCCCTGGTCGTCGAACCCGTGCGTCAGCTCGTGACCGACGACCGCGCCGACGGCGCCGAAGTTGACCGCGTCGTCGGCGGCCTTGATGAAGAACGGCGGCTGCAGGATGCCGGCCGGGAAGTTGATGTTGTTCTCGGGCGGGTTGTAGTAGGCATTGACGGTTGGAGGCGTCATCCGCCACTCGGTCTTGTCGACGGGCTTGCCGATCTTGGCCAGCTGGCGGCGGTACGCAAAGGTCTTCGCGCGCTGCGAGTTGCCGTAAGCGTCGCCGCGGACGATACGCAGCGTCGAGTAATCACGCCACTTCTCCGGATAGCCGATCTTGTTGGCGACGGCGGCGAGCTTGGCGTAGGCGGCCTTCTTGGTCTCAGGCGACATCCAGTCGATCGCGTCGATGTCGCGTCCCATCGACGCTTCGATCGCCTTGACCATTTCGAGGGTGCGCGTCTTGCCCTCCTCGCCGAAGGTGCGATCGACGTAGACCTTGCCGAGCGCTTCGCCGAGGTCGATGTCGGTCGCCTGGACGCAGCGCTTCCAGCGCGGCGTCTGCTGCTCGGCGCCGGTCAGCGCCTTGCCGTAAAAGGCGAAGTTCTCGTCGACGAACGCCTTGGGTAGCAGCGCCGCGCGCGCGTGGACCACCTGCCAGCGCATGTAGGCTTTCAGGTCCGCGAGCGGACTCGACGCGATGATCTGATCGACGGCCTTGAGGAAGTCTGGCTCCGTGACGTTGGCGCTGTCGCCGGCGGGCGCCTCGGCGCGCTCGAAAAACTGCGACATGTTGAAATTGGGCATCAGCTTCTTCACGTCGTCGCGCGGCATCTTGTGGTAGATGTTCGTCGGGTTGCGGCGCGACACGCGGTCGAGCGAGGCCCTGGCCAGCGTCGTTTCGATCGCCAGCACCGACTTCGCCGTGGCTTCAGCGGCGGCCGGCGTCTGCCCGTCGAGCTGCATCATCTTCGCGACGTGCTTCTGATACGCCGCGCGCAGCTTCGCCGGGTCGGCGTCGTCTTTCAGGTAGTAGTCGCGGTCCGGCAGCCCGAGGCCGCCCTGCGCGAGGATCAGCAGGTACTGCGTCGAGTCCTTGAAATCGGGCCCGGAGCTGAAACCGAAGAACGTCGTCGTCCCGACGGTCTGCAGGTGGCCGACGACGGCGGGAATGCCGGCCTTGTCCTTGATGCCGTCGACGAGCAGGAGGTCGGGGCCGAGCGGCGTGCGCCCCTTGGCGTTGATGCCGGTCTCGTCCATGCAGCTCGCGTAGTAATCGCCGATCTTCTTCTGACTCGCGGGAGCGCCCGGCCTGGCGGCCTCGTCGAGGATGTCGCGCAGGATGGCGTCGTTCCTGTCCCGCAGCTCGCTGAAGCGGCCGTAGCGCGGCTGATCCGGCGGGGTCGGGTGGTTCTTGTTCCAGCCGCCGCAGGCGTACTGGTAGAAGTCCGTGCAAGGGCTCGCCGTCGGGTCCATCGACCCGAGCTCGATGCCGGATCGACTGAGCATCGGCTGCGCCGTCACGTCCTGCGCGCCAATGGCCGCGTCGTCGGCCGCCATCGCGATGGCCAAGGGAAAAACGATGACCGTGAGCGCCTGCGTGCGTGTCATGATCCCTCCGGTGCTGACAGTCTATCGCAGCGATCGCGCCGGGGCCGGGCTCGTGCTGGCGCACGGCGCCGGCGGCGGACAGCGGAGCGCGTTCATCGTGCGCGCGGCGAACGAACTGGCGGCGCGCGGCGTGCACGTGGCGACCTTCGACTTTCCGTACATCGCGGCGGGACGAAGCGTTCCGGACAAGGCGCCCGTTCTCGAGGCGGCGTGGCGCGCGGCGATCGCGGAGGTGCGCGCGCGGACCGAGTTCGCGACGCTCCCGCTCTTCATCGGCGGCAAGTCGATGGGAGGGCGCATCGCGTCACAGGTGGCGGCGGCCGGCGTCGAGAGGATCGCGGGACTCGCCTTTCTCGGATACCCGCTGCATCCGCCGGGGCGGCCGCAACAGCGGCGCGACGCCCACCTGCCGTCGATCGGGGAGCCGATGCTGTTCGTCCAGGGGACGCGCGACCAGTTCGGTGCGGCGTCCGAAATCGCGGCGCTCCTGCCTCAGCTCCGCGATGCGGCGCTGGTCGAAATCGCCGACGGCGACCACTCGTTCAAGACGCGCCTGAAGGTGACGGGGGGCAAGCCCGATGCCGCGCTGGTCGACGTCTTCGACGCCGTGGCCGCCTTCATCGCCCGTCGGTCTGGTCCGTCGGGCGGCGCGCCGAGTGCTTGAGGCCGTGCCGCTGCTCAGCCTCGTCGACCGAGTGGGACCTGCCGAGATCCTCTTCCTGCTTCGCCCTCGACGACAGGCGCTGATAGAACTTGTGCAGGACCTCGAGCTCGTCCTCCGAAAAGTCCTCCACGTCGATCAGCCGGTTGCTGGCGCCCTGCACGGCCGCGACCAGCTCGTTCAGCTTCAACTGCACGGCCAGCGATTCCTTGTTCTGTGATCGCTGGATCAGGAAGACCATCAGGAAGGTGACGATGGTCGTGCCGGTGTTGATGACCAGCTGCCACGTATCGGAGTAGTGGAAGATCGGACCCGAAATCAGCCACAGCAGGATGATCGCCGCGGCGGCGACCAGCGCGAACGTGCTGCCAGTCCATTTGGCGGCCGCTGTGGAGATCCGTTCGCACATCGGCCCGAACCCCGCCCGTCTTGCAGTCATGAACCCTCCCCACCGGCAGGATAGCTGATGCGGTGCCGCGGAACGGGACGGTATAGTTGAGACATGGCTTCCGACACGCAGGCCGGACCGGCACCCACGGCGCGCAGCCGCCACCGCGGCGACATCCCCGATCGCTTCAAGTGGAACGTCGACGACATTTTTCCGAACTGGGAACAATGGGATGCGGCCTACAAGCAGCTCGAGGCCGGCATCCACCGCTACGCCGAGTTGAAAGGGACCCTGGCGCAGGGGCCGGCACAGCTGCTCGAAGCCTTCGCCCAGTCGGAATCGCTCGGCCAGCTCGCCTACAAGGTGTGGTACTACCCGTCGCTGCAGCACGATCAGGATCAGCGCGACAACGCGATCAGTGCCCGCCGGCAGCAGGTGCAGATCCTCTTCGCGCGCTGGAAGCAAGTCGAATCGTGGTTCAGCCCGGAGCTGCTGCAGGTTCCGCTCGAGACCGTCCGCGCCTGGATGGCGCGCGAACCGGCGCTGGCGTTGTACCGATTCGCGATCGAAAACCTCTACCGCCAGCAGGAGCACGTGCTCGACGAAGCCGGCGAGAAGCTGATGTCGCTGGCGAGCCGCCTGGGGCAGGCGCCGTACGACGCCTACGCGGCGCTGTCGACGGCCGACGCCCGTTTCCCGAAGGTGACGCTGTCCGACGGCGAGGAGGTGACCGTCTCCTACGGCCAGTACCGCGCGATCCTCGCCACCCGGCGCAACCAGGCCGATCGCGAAAAGGCCTTCACCGCGCTGCACGAGACCTACAAGGCGTCGCTCAACACCTACGCCGCGCTCTACAACGCCGTCTGCCAGCGTGACTGGTTCCACGCCAGGGCACGCGGCTACGGCAGCACGCTCGAAGCCGCGCTGCACGGCGACAACATTCCCACCTCGGTCGTCGAGAACCTGATCGAGACGACCCGCGCCGGCGTCGGCCCGCTGCGGCGCTACCACCAGCTGCGACGCCGCGCGCTGCAGGTCGCGAGCTACCACGTCTACGACTTCTCCATCCCGCTGGTGTCGTTCGACAAGAAATACGCCTACGACGAGGTGCTCGACTGGATCGTCGAGGCCACCGCGCCGCTCGGATCCGAGTACCAGGCACGGATGCGCGAAGGGTTCTCGAAACACTGGATCGACGTCTACGAGAACGAGGGCAAGCGATCGGGCGCGTATTCGGCGCCGGTGTACGGCGTGCACCCGTTCATGCTGCTCAACTACACCGACACGCTCGACGATGTGTTCACGACGGCGCACGAGATGGGGCACTCGATGCACACCATCCTGTCGCACGAGACGCAGCCGTTCATCTATTCCGACTACACCATCTTCGTCGCCGAAGTGCCGTCGACGCTGAGCGAGGCGCTGCTCCTCGAGTACATGCTGGCGCGGTCGACCGATCCGACCGAGCGCATCGTGCTGCTGCAGCACGCCATCGACAACATCACCGGCACGTTCTACACCCAGGTGATGTTCGCCGACTACGAGCTGCGCGCCCATCGTCTCGCAGAGCAGGACCAGCCGATCACCGCGGAAATCCTCACCGAGATCTACACGCAGCTGCTGAAGGACTACTACGGCGACGCCGTCGATCTGAACGCCTACACCGGGATCACCTGGTCGCGGATCCCGCACTTTTTCAACTCGCCGTACTACGTCTACCAGTACGCGACCTGCTTCGCATCGGCGGCGAAGCTGGCAAAGCAGATCATGGGGGGCGGCGCGGAAACCGGCGACGCCCGCGATCGCTTCCTCAATCTGCTCCGTGCCGGCGGCAGCGACTATCCGATGGAGCTGCTGCGCACGGGTGGCGTCGATCTGAGCCAGCCCGACACGGTCCGCGCGGTCGTCGATCAGCTCGACCGACTGGTGTCCCGGCTCGAGCAGGAGCTCGCGGCGCGGTGATCCGGCTGGGCGGCGCGCGCCCGGCCGCGATCATCCGCAAGAGACTCGCCTCGGTTGCGTGGTCCACCCGGCGCGCAGGCCCGGACCACCGCCCGTTCTACAGACGCGTCAGCAGGGCGCGCGTATAGCGGACGCACCCTTCCAGATCCTGTCGATGCTGCTGCCCTGGGCTCGTGCCCGGCACCGGCGGCGCTGCCGGTTTCGGCGTGCCGCGCTCGGCAATGGTCAGGAAACGGCTGAAGTCGGCCGCCGTCATCGTGCGCCAGTTCTGCCAGAACACCGGATCGTAGATGCGATGCACCCGCGGAGCGCCCGAGACCAGGTTCTCGAAGATGATCGGCATCCCGGGCTTCGCCACGATGAACTTCCGGATCCAGCCGTCGATGTCGACGTTCCCCTCGCCCATGTTCACCCATCGGACGGCGATGCCGTCCGGCGTTTTCCAGACGGCGCTGTCGCGGACGTGGCAGGTGAGCGCGTAGGGGATCAGCGTTTCGAGCGTCAGGTGCGGATCCTCGAGCATCCAGACCGGATTGCCGGAATCGAGGCACACGCCCATGACGTCGGGGCCGACCGCCTCGATCATCGCTTTCATCTCCCGCGCCTGGAGATCGCCGCCATGATTCTCGACGGCGAGCTTGACCCCGGCATCGAGGATGCGCGGACGCATCGCGCGCACCGCGTTGATCATGTTTTCGACGTGCATCGAGATCTGCGGGCGTTCCGGATCGCCGCCGAGCACGCAGCGCATGCAGGTCGCGCCGAAAATCTGCGACGCCTTGAGGCCGCGCGCGACCTGTTCCTCGAGCGTCCCATTCTGAGGGTTGAACGACTTCGAACTCGGACACACCGAGCCGAAAGCGAGCTGCAGGTGGATCCCGAGTTGATCGGCGTGGGCGCGGATCGCGCGCAGCGCCGCCTCGTCGCCGAGCGTGGCCGCCGGCACCGACAGCATGCCCCACGTCAGCCCGATCGAGCTGAGGTAGTCGAGAAACGTGATCGGCGTGAACTGGTTGCCGCCGACGCTGCCGTCGATCGACCCGAGCTCGACGTTCGCCGCGCCCTCCCAGGCGGACAGCCGGGAACCGGAAATCGCCGCAGCGGCCGATGCGATGAGAAAGCTCCGTCGATCCATCATTCGGGGTGCTCCTTGGTCGAATACTCCCGCATCACACTCGCTCCGGCTTCGAGTACTTGGTGGCGAGCGCGGCGGTGGCGAGCAGGACCAGGGCCGCGGAGCCGTAGGCGGTCCCCTCGCCGAACGCCTGCAGCGCGCCGTTTCCCCAGATCGGTCCGATGGCGCGACCGAGGCTCTCGAGGGCGCCCGCGGCCCCCTGCACGCGCCCCTGTTCGTGCCGGCCGGCGGCGCCGCTCACCAACGACACGAGTGACGGCGTGCAGAAGCCCAGCCCGAGCGCCGCCGGCACCAGCGTCGCCAGGAACGTCGGCACCGAATGCGCGAGCGCGGCGGCGGCCCAGCTCGCGGCCGTAATCACCAGACCCGTGATGAGCGTCCGCTTTTCGCCCAGCCGCCTCACGATCGGCCCGACCATGCCGCCCTGGACGACGACCCCGAGCAGGCCGAAGATGGCGAGAATATACCCGGTGTGGGCCGCGTCGAAGCCGAACCGGCGGGCCCCGAACAGCGCGAACGTGGACTGATAAACGGCGAACGACGCCCAGTAGAGCAGATCGACGGCGAACAGCACCCGCAGGTTGGCGCGCGTGCCCAGTTCGCGCAGCGCGCGCCACGGCGAGCCCACCACGGCGTGGACGCGGTGGACGGTCTCGGGCAGCCACAGCCAGGCCAGAAGAGTGGCGAAGACGGTGATGGCGGCCGCCGCCCAGATCGGCGCCGTGTAGCTCAGATGCGCAAAGAGGCCGCTCAGGCCCGGACCGATGACGAATCCGAGTCCGAAGGCGGCGCCCAGGAAGCCGAAGTATCGGGCCCGGTTCTCGTCGGTCGCGATGTCGCCGATATAGGCACGCGCAGTCGTGATGTTGCCGCCCGACAGCCCGTCGACGATCCGGGCCGCGAAGAGCATGGCCAGACTGTGCGCGACCGCCAGCATGACGAAGCTGACCACCGTGCCGAGCAGGCTCAGGATGAGGACCGGCCGGCGGCCCCACGCATCGGACCAGTGGCCCAGCACCGGCGCGGCGACGAGCTGCGACACCGAGAACGAGGCGAACAACAGCCCGATCGTGAGCGGCGAGGCCCCGAATGTCTGCGCATAGAACGGCAGGAGCGGGATGATGATCCCGAAGCCGACGAGGTTGACGAGGACCGTCAGGTAGATGATGACGAGCGGCCGGCTCATTCCTGGCGCTCCGCCGGCCGCTCCTTTCCGGCCGCCACCTTCTCCGTCACGTTCTTGATGGTCACGGGTTCTACAGGCACGTCCTCCATGCCGTCGCGGACACCCGTCTTGACCTGTCCGATGCGATCGACGACGTCCATGCCGGCGATGACCCGCCCGAAGACCGCATACCCGAACACGTCCGGGGAGAAGCCCTGGTGGTCGAGCGACGGGTTGTCGGCCAGGTTTATGTAGAACTGCGACGTGGCGCTGCGCAGGGTCCGGGTCCGCGCCATGGCGAGCGTGCCGCGGCGATTGGCCAGACCGTTGGTGGCCTCGTTCTGGATGGGGGGGCGGGTGCCCTTCTCGGCCAGCGCGCTCGTGAAGCCGCCCCCCTGGATTACGTAGCCCGGCACGACCCGGTGGAAGACCGTGCCCGGGTAGAAGCCCTCGTGGAGGTACTGGAGGAAATTGGCGACGGAGACGGGGGCCTGATCTTTGAATAGCTCGACGGTGATCGTCCCCATCGACGTCTCGATGTCGACGATCGGGTTACCAGGGGCGGGCGGTACCGGCGCTCCAGGAGCGGGGGCCTGTAGAAGTAAGCCGAGCAAGAGGAAGCAGATGCACATGGCGTTCGGAATCGGCCGCGTGATCGCCGGGGTCGAACACCACGTTCGCCACCGGCAGCCCGAAGCCCAAAAGATCGTGCGCGACGATTCAAGCGAATGGATCCGCGGTCGTCGCGGGATCGCCGAATGATCATTGATCAACTGAACGCTGCGCTACAATTGGAGTCCTTCTTTGGAGGCCAGAGATGGTAACCCCGCTCCAGAGCGAACAACGTGAGCTGGCCGAGTACATTCGCGCCGGCTCGACGCGTGGGCCACAGTGTTTCGGCAGCTATTTCGACGAGAAGGGCGGCTCCTGCGCGCTCGGCGCCGTGTACGACGCCGTCTATCATCTGCCGCGACCGCACGGGAAGCTCATTCCAGACCACCTCGAACGGTTGTTCCGCTGTCTCGACGAGGTGACGAAGCGCTGCCCGCATGAAGGATGTAAGAAGCGACTGCCGCTCGCCCCGATGCTCGTGCACCTGAACGACGATCACCTGTGGACGCGCGAACAGATCGCCGATTGGCTGACGGCTGAATCACAATAATTCGCGATTTGGGAATTTGAAAATGTGGAAATGTGGAAAGTTCCACATTCACATTTCTCCATTTCCAAATTGAGTAAGGCTCCCCAGATGTCTTTCCTCGACCGCTTCAAGATTCAACCCAAGTACAAGTCGGCTGACCCGGAAGTGCGGCTCGCCGCCGTGCACGACTTCAGCGACAGCGCCGCGACCGAGGAAGAGCGCGCGGCAATCGCCGCGATGGCGCGCGAGGACGCCGATCCGCGCGTCAGGCGCGCGGCGGCCGCCCGGATCCAGGACGTCGAGGTGCTGGCCGCCATCGCCGACGCCGAGGCCGACGAGGCGATCCGCACCGAGACGCTGGAGCGCCTGGCCGGCGTCGCCGCGTCTTCGGGCGACGCGCCGATTGCCGGGCGCGCGCTGGCCGCGCTGCGCGAGCCGAAGCAGATCGGCAACGTCGCCAAGGCATCGCCGATCGACAGCGTGCGGGTCGACGCGGTGAACCGCCTGACCGACGTGCGGACGCTCAGCTCCGTGGCGCGCCAGGCGGCCGACGGCCGCGTCGCGCTGCTCGCGGTCGAGCGGGTGCAGGAGCCGGCGGAACTGCTCAACATCGCGGCCAAGACCGAGCACAAGGACGCCGGCATCGCCGCGCTCGAGCGGTCCGGCTTGCAGGACCGCGCCGCGCTGGACCAGCTCGCCGACCGCGCCGCCAGCAAGTCGGTCGGCAAGCGCGCCCGCGCGATGGTGCAGGCCATCGACGAAGCGGAAGCCGCCAGAAAGATCGCCTCCGAACAGCACGTGCAGCGCGTCGCCTTCGCGATCGCCAGCGCAGAAGGGGTGCGCGGCGCGGCCGCCGCTCCCGATGCGGCCGAGCGGCTGGCCGCCGTCGAGAACAGCTGGCGCGAGCTCCTCGCCGGGTCGACGCACGACACCGCAGCCGCCGATCAGAGCCGCTTCGAGACGGCGGCCAATTCGGCGCGCGAGGACATCGCGCGGGAAGCCGGCGCCCGCGCCGAGCGCGACGCCCGCGAAGCCGAGCTCGCCGCCGCGCGCGGCGGCAAGTCCGCGATCTGCGAGCGGATCGAATCGTTCTACGGCGACGACGCCCTCGATCGGGTCGAGCAGGCCCGATCGGAATGGGAAGGACTCGCCGCCGATCCCGACGAGGCGGTGCACGCGAGCTTCGGCCGGCGCTTCCAGGAGGCCTGCGATCGGGCCCGCGTCCGCCACGAGAACCGCCAGGACATGGCGCGGACCAACACCCGCCTCGGCGAACTCGCCGCCGAGGCCGAACAGCTCGCCGCGGAGCCCGACAGCCCGCCCTACGCCTGGGACTCGGTCGGGCGCGAGTGGAAATCGCTCCGCGACAAGTCCGAAGAGCTCGACCCGGCGGTCGATCAGCGTTTCGCCGCGGCGGACGCGATCATCCGCGAACGTGCGGAAGCCAAGAAGGCGGCGGTCGAAAAAGCGCTGCGGCAGCAGGTCGCGCGCGTCGATCAGCTGATCGAGCGCGTCCACAAGCGCGCCGAAGCCGAAGACCTCACGCTGAAGGAAGCCGAGAAGGCGGCCAAGGATCTGCGCGCCGCGATCGAGACGCCCCTCAACGTGCCGCACCACGAGCGCGACTACCTGGTCGAGCGCCTGAAGGCGGCGCTCGGCGTGCTGGCGCCCAAGCTGCACGAGCTGCGCGAGATGGACGAATGGAAGCGGTTCGCCAATGCCGCCGTCCAGGAAGAGCTGATCGCGCAGACCGAAGGGCTGTCGAAGAAGTTCGACTTCGCCAAGCCGGACGAGATGGAAAAGGCGGCCCGCGAGCTGCACGAGATCCAGGAACGCTGGAAGACGGCGGCCGAAGCGCCGCGCACCCAGGCACAGACGCTCTGGCACCGCTACCGGCTGGCCGCCGATCCGATCCAGGCCCACGCACGCGAGTTTTTCGCGGCCCGCGCCCAGGAGCGCGACGAGAGCCTGCAGAAGAAGCTCGCGCTCATCGAGCGCGCCGAGGCGATTGCCGATTCGACCGACTGGATCAAGACCGCCGACGAAATGAAGAAGCTGCAGGCCGAGTGGCAGGCCCTCGGTCCGGTGCCGCGCGCCGACACGCGGCTGGTGTGGAAGCGCTTCCGCGACGCCTGCGATCGTTTCTTCTCCCGGCGCAACGAGGACCTGGCGCAGCGCAAGGAAGTGTGGTCGGCGAACCAGGCGAAGAAGGAAGCGCTCTGCGCCCGCGCCGAAGAGCTCGCGCAGTCGCGGGAATGGGACAAGGCGGCCGCCGAACTGCGACGGCTCCAGGCAGACTGGAAAACCGCCGGCCCCGTCCGGCGCAGCAAGTCCGAGGCGCTGTGGCAGCGCTTCCGCACCGCCGCCGATACGTTCTTCGAGCGCTACAAGCGGCGCGACGAGATCGAGTTGGAATCACGACAGTCCGATCGCGAGGCGCTGATCGGCGAACTCGAGGGCCTCTTCCCCTCCGAAGACAGCCCGGCGCCGGCCGACCTCCTCGAGAAAGTCCGGTCGCTCCGCACCCGCTGGAATCAGTCGATGACGGCGGTGCGCTCTGGCGCCGATCCGCTCAGCGCGCGCTTCGTCTCGGCCATCGAGCGGCTGCTGACGGCCTTCCCGGAGCCCTTCAAGGGCACCGAACTCGACATCGAGGCCAGCCGCCAGCGTATGGAGAAGCTGGTTGGACGGGTCGAGAACCTCGTGTCCGGCGCCGAGTCGCCCCAGGATTCGCCGCAGGATCTCGCGGCGCGACTGCGCGAAGCCCTCGCGTCGAACACGATCGGCGGCCGCGCCGGCGAAGAGTCGAAGTGGCGGGGCCTGGCCGACGAGGTCCGGCAGGCACAGGCGTCGTTCGCGCGTCTGGTGCCGGTCCCGGGCGACACCGGCCGCCAGCTCGCCGACCGGTTCCACAAGGCGTGCAACCGTTTCTTCGATCAGTACCGGCGCAAGGTGCCGCAGAGCTCCACCGCGCCGCAGCGTGGACCGCGTCCGGTCGGCGCCCGCTAGGGGGCGCTTGCTCAGGCCTGCCTCGCGGAGCAAGCCGGCGGGATGAAGCAGACCTGAAGGTCTGCGCTACGTCGCAAATTGACCGACACAGCTGGCGCACACCGTAGCGCAGGCCAGCCCGCCGTAGCGCACCAACCCGCCGTAGCGCAGGCCTTCAGGCCTGCCTCGCGGCGCAAACCGGCGGGATGAAGCAGACCTGAAGGTCTGCGCTACGTCGCAAATTGACCGACACAGCTGGCACACACCGTAGCGCAGGCCAGCCCGCCGTAGCGCACCAGCCCGCCGTAGCGCAGGCCTTCAGGCCTGCCTCGCGGCGCAAACCGGCGGGATGAAGCAGACCTGAAGGTCTGCGCTACGTCGCAAATTGACCGACACAGCTGGCGCACCCCGTAGCGCAGGCGGGCTCGCGTAGCGCAGGCCTTCAGGCCTGCAGGCCCGCCGGACGCTCACTCGAGGTCGAGCCTCAGGCGCCAGGTGGCGCCGGCGGATTCCAGATCCCAGTTCGCGAACTCGATCGCGATGCGCGCGACGTCGCGCGACTCATGCGCGATCGCCAGCAGGCGGCAGTTGCGGCCGAATCTGAATTGCGTGGCCGCGTGCACGCCTCCCCATGTGTCGCCATGCAGGCAATACACGCGATACTCGGCCGAGCCGTCCCACAGCGATCCAAGGCGAAGGCGGCAGGCGGCGGGCAGGTCGTCGCAGGCGTGCAGGACCGCCTCGGCGTCGCTCTCGTCGAGCGGCGCCCATCCGGGCGGCAGCACCGGGACCGCGTACGGCTCCGGGTACGCGGTCACCCCGGACGGATGCTCGACGACGCGCGCGTCGGGCTTCCGACGCAGCCGCACGTTCGATGATTCGCTCATCCCCGTGCCGTCAGCTGTTCAGCGAGCGCGGCGCCGTCGCAGCCGCGGTTCCGTCGCCGCGACGCAGTTGCGCCAGCGACGTCTCGTACAGGTGGATCCACATCTCGGCGGACTTCGTCAGGTCGTCGTACCGAGCGCGCATCCTGGTGAGCTCGTCGCTCAACCGGGCGTTTTCACCATTCAGCCGCAGGATCTCGCGGCAGCAGGAATGGTGCAGTCCGACCGCCGGCAGGGCGGCTCGAGGGGCCATGTTTGCGGGCATTCCGTTCACAACGTCTCCAAGCTGGTAACTGGCGTTCATGTCTCTCTTAACGCTCGCTACCGCCTGAGCGAACACGTCGTCAGCGGGGGACGAAGGCCGGGTTCGGGACGGCCCGAATCGTCCCTCGGGGTTTGGGGGCCCACAACGTGCCGCGGGGCCTGGTACCGGCTCCGGCGACATACAAAACTGTTTCTCGTACGCCGTCGATGCCGAGGTCCTTCTCGATCTCGGCATCGTCAAGACCCATCAGGCAGAACGGCGCGAGTCCAAGCCAGGTAGCGGTCAGGCAGAATGTCTGGCAGACGTGGCCGGCCTCGGCCAGCGCGGCGCGGTAGGCCCGCGCGTACGGGTATCGCCAGACCTGGCGATCGAGCACGGCCGTCAAAGCCACGACGAAGGCCGCCTTGGCGAAGTAGCCGCTGTGTGGCATCCAGACGCGGAGCCGGTCGGTCATGTCCTCGCCGTGGATGCGTTCGAGCGCGTGCACGTCGGCCGCGTAGTGATACAGGCCCCGCGGCAGACCCTTGACGTCTCGCGCGCAGACATACAGCTCGATTGGGTGGCGCGCGCCGCCGGATGGCGACGTCTTCATGGGCACGCGGCCGAACGGCGTCGCCAGCCAGTGGCGGACTCCCGCCGTCAGGCCGAGCGCGGTTGACAGATCCCCGAGCGTCACCGGCGCCGCGCCAAAGCGGCGCCACGTCCGCCGGCTGGTCAACACCGCCGCGAACTCACCGTGCTCGGCGGGGCCCGGCAGGCGGACGATCGGCGCCCGGCGCAGCCGCTTGACCGGGGCCGGCATGGGCCTGGCGCGCGCTCGCTGGCGAATCAGCCGCGCCGCCGCCGCAGGTCCGAGAAATCGAACGTGGCGTGTCGCGGCGTGGAAGAACCCTGCGGCCGGATTCCACTCCGCAATCGCGGACATGGATCGGTCGGAGGGATGCTCAGGCGCATCGGAGCGCTGGAGCAGTCCGTACGACGCCAGCGCGCGGACGAAATCGGCGGCGCGAACGCTGCTGATGTCGAGCGCCGCCTTGACCTGATCTGCCGTGCGCCAGTCTTCACACACATGCAGGACGTGCCAGAGAGACGGCGCGAGTGCCGTATTCGCGCCGGTGGCATAGTTGAACGCGAGCAGCTTCGAGCCGCGCCAGTAGCCCACCACGAACGGCGATCGCCGATAGCGGAGCGCGGCGCGCCGGCGTGCTACGGCCAAAAGGTCATTGTGGTCCCACAGCTGTCGGGATTCTGTGGGTCGCAAATGGAGTCGAATTCGGCGAGGCACCGTTCGAGGCGTTCGATCGTCACCTTGATCGCTTCTTTCGACGGCATCGCCTTCAGCGACTCGACGGCACGCGTGATGTCATCCCGAATGGGCTTCAGCTCCACGCCTCCATCGGTCTTCACCGGCTTGCGTGACTTCTTGAGGGTAAGTTTCGGGCGGCTGGCGGGCTTGCGCTTGGAAGCCACCGCTTTGCGCACGGGTCGGCGCGATTTGGACACTGCACTCTCCTCCCGATTGTGAGATGTCAGGTGAGTCTAGCGAGGCGACTGACGGCGGTCAAGCAATCGCGGGTGATCAGGGACGTCCGAGCCGCGCGATCAGGTTGCGGAAGCGGGGATCGTCGCGGAGAGAATCGAGGCGCGGATCGACGGCCATCCACAAGACGTTCGGATTTCGCGCATCCACGGCTGACGAGAGCAGCTCAAGGGCGGCGTCGCGGTCGCCGAGCGCAAGCCGGACGTACGCCTCATACTCGGGCTCCAGTACCTGGTGGCTGCCCGCCAGCTCCTGCTTGAGGCGCGCGAGCCCCTCGCGGGCCCCCGGCTGATCGCCTGCGAGCGCACGTACGCGCAGGACGTCGGCGCGCCACGGTGGAATATCGGTCAGCCGCGTGCCGCGTTCGATCAGGCTCAGGGCGTCGGCGTACCGTTTCTGCGCCTCCTGGATGCGTCCCATCACCACGTACGCGCCAGGGGAACGCGGATCCATGCGCAACACCTGCCGCAGGATCTCTTCCGCCTCCGGATAGCGGCGCTGATAGAACGCCATCAGCCCGGCGGTCAGTTTCACGTCGGCGGTCAGCGGATCAATTGCCACGGCGGTCTCGGCTTCCCGCCGGGCCTCGTCCACGCGCCCGAGCGCCGCCAGCAGCCGCGCGTATTGCGTGCGGGCGTACGGGTCGCTGGCGTCGAGCGCGATCGCCTGTTTGTAGCCGGCTTCGGCGCCGCTCCAGTCCCATTCATAGCGGAAGCTCAGGTCGGCGAGCGTCGTATAGGCGTCCGACCGGCTCGGATCGAGCGCCAGAGCCCGACGCGCCTCGGGAACGGCCGCGGCATACGCGTCGGCCTGAGCGATGGTCGCGCTGTCGCCAAGGCTCACATAAGTCCGCGCGAGCGCCGCGTGCGGCGGCGCGAAGGTGGGATCGAGAGCGATCGCGCGCTCGAACGCCTCCTTCGCCGGCAACAGTTCTGTGCCATGCCGGTTCTGCCGCAGATACGAGATCCCCTCCAGATAGGCACGCTGCGCTGGCGCGCTGACCTGCGCCGGTTTCGCAAGATGCGCCTCTTCCGCCTGCGACAGCCGCGCCTGCACACTGCGGGCAACGGCCCGGGCGATGTCGGCCTGCAGCGCGAGGATGTCCGAGAGCGGCCGCTCGAAGCTGTCGGACCACAGTTCCACGTCGGTTCCCGCGCGGATCAACCGAAGGTTGACGCGCACTCTAGGATCCGCGGCCCCGGAGCCGGAGCCTTGCACCGCGACCGAGCCTTCGAGCACGGAACCGACGCCAAGCTCGGAGGCAACGGCGGCGATCGGGCGGTTGGTCTGCCGGAACCGGAGTACTGACGTCAACGCAGTTACGCGGAGCGCGCTGATCTGTCCGAGTGTCGTGACCAACTGGTCGGTCAGGCCGTCGGCGAAGGAGGGCGCATCGGCGGCGCCCGAGACGTAGGTGAGCGGCAACACCGCGATCGACGTCGCGGCGGCGGGAGGGACGGGGCGCGCCCACGGCCGCCAGACCGTGGCGGTCAACGCGATGACGGCGACGGCCGTGACGGCCGCCATCGTCCGGCTCCGCCACGCGCCGCCCGCCAGCGGCTGCGCGGGTTGTCGGAGACACCCCCGCAGCGCCTGCTCGAGCTCGGCCGCCGTCGCGTAGCGCTGCTGCGGATCGGGCGACAGCGCGCGATCGACGATGCGCGCGAACGTGCGCGGGGAGGCAGGCACGGCGGCCGCCAGCAGCGTCCGGCGCCCGGCACGATGCGCGGCGGTCAGCGCCTCCACCGTGTCCGCATGCACGGGATAACGGCCGCTCACGAGATAGAACAGCAGCACGCCGAGGCTGTAGACGTCGCTTGCGGGGCTGGCCTCGGCTCCGCCGAGAATCTCGGGCGCCAGGTAGAGCGGCGTGCCGGCGAGCGCCGGGCGGGCCGACGCGATTTCTTCGCCAGTACCGAAGTCCATGAGGACGACGCGGCCGCTGTCTTCGCGAATGACGTTCTGCGCCTTGACGTCACGGTGCAGAAGTCCCGCGGCGTGCACGGCCGCGACCGCCCCGGCGAGATCCGCGCCGATCGCCAGCGCCTCGGTCATCGCCATGGGTCCTTCGCCGCGGACGACATCGTCGAGCGTCCGTCCGCGCACGAGTTCCATCCAGAGCCCGATGCGCTCCTCGTGGCGTTCGGCGCCGTAGACGTGCACGACGTTGGGATGGCGGACCCGAGCCAGCCGCCGCGCTTCGCCGAGCAACCGCGCGTTGGCGGCGGCGTCCGACACGCCGTCGACGTGCAGCAGTTTGAGCGCGACCTCCCGCTGCAGCTCGACGTCCCAGGCACGGAAGACGTCGCCGGACGTGCCTTGACCGATGCGGTCGAGCAGGATGAGGCGGCCCCAATGAGGACCGGCAGGCTCGGGACTGGCGTACGGGTCTCCCGCCGGCTCGTCGTCTTGGGCAGGCAACGAGCGGTACAGCTCAGCGAGCGAATCGATCACCCGCAGGTGATCGAACACGCGACGCTCGCGGGCGGACAGCGGCCCGGCCGGCTCCGACCAGTCGACGGACGCGCCGTCGGCAATCGATGCCGCGAGATCGAGCAGCCGGCTGGCGTCAGACGTCGACATCCATTTCCTCGGCGAGCCTGAGCAGCGCGCGTGACACGGCCATTCGCGCGGCGTCCGCGCTCGCTTTGCCGTGCCCGGCGGCGATCTGCTGGTACGAATGGCCCATCTCGACCCGCGCAATCACAACTTCGCGTTCCGCCGGACGCAGACGTGCGAGGGCGGCCTCGTAGCGCGCCAGCGCCTCGCTTCCGATCGCTTCCTCGAGCGGCGATGCTCCCGCGTCCTGATGCACATCTTCGGCAATCTCTTCCGTCACTCCATGACGTGACACGCGGCGGACCTCGTCGCGCACACGATTCATCAGCGCCTGACGAAGGTACGCCTGCAGCGCTCCCTCGTGACGCGGCTCGAACGCGTCGAGGTTCTTCAGCGTCTGCAGCAAGGTTTCCTGCACGACGTCCTCGGTGTCGCGGAGATCGCGAGTCCACCGTGGGAGGCGGCCGCGAGCCCAGCGCCTGAGCGACGGCAAGTACCTCGCGAACAGCTCGTTACGGGCCCCGTCGTCGCCCAGTCTGGCGCGCTGGAGCAGATCGGCGGTGGTCGCGACGGCGCGAGAAGGCACGCCCGGCGGTCTCGTCGAGGGAGGCTCCATGCGGCAGCGGCATGATCATAATCGACCCGTCAGCTGTACAACGCCGACCCCGAGCCGACCGAACATCCGCGGACGAGCTTACGGTCGGTCCGCCGCAGAGTAGAGCACGCGGCCACCGACGATGGTGTAGACCACCCTGGCGGTCGGAATCTCGTCCTCGGGGACTTCGAGAATGTTCTTCGACAGGACCGTGATGTCGGCGTACTTGCCGAGCTTGAGTGAGCCCCGGTTGGCCTCCTCGAACCCGGCGTAGGCGCCGTTGATCGTGTAGGAGCGCAGCGCCTCCAGGCGCGACATGCGCTGATCGGGATAGAAGACCGTCCCGTCCTTCAGCTTGCGGCTGACACTGGCGTAGAAGTTGGGAATCGGGTCGTCGTCTTCAACCGGTGCATCGGTACCGTTGGCGACCACGGCCCCGCTCTTCATCAGCTTCTGCCAGACGTAGGCGCCTTCCTGGGCGCGCGCCGGGCCGAGGCGCTGCAGCACGTAGGGTGCGTCGGACGTGCAGTGAATCCCCTGCATCGACGCAATCACGCCGAGGCGGCCGAAGCGCGGAATGTCCGCGGCGCTCAGGTGCTGCGCATGCTCGACGCGCCAGCGCAAATCCTGCTTCGCGGGGTTCGCCTTGAACGCGCGCTCGAAGATGTCGAGCGTCTCCCGGTTGGCCCGGTCGCCGATGGCGTGGACGCACAACTGGAAGCCGTTGGCCATCGCCAAACCCGCCGTCTGCTCGATGTCGGCCACTTTCTCCGTCTCGAGGCCGCTCGAATCGGGCTTGTC
This sequence comes from Vicinamibacterales bacterium, assembly GCA_036496585.1. NCBI lineage: Bacteria > Pseudomonadati > Acidobacteriota > Vicinamibacteria > Vicinamibacterales > Vicinamibacterales bacterium. The sequence goes on along the minus strand of DASXLB010000037.1, from coordinate 18,814 downwards.
GGTATACGGCGCCAGCAGCCACGCACCGCGCGACCCGAGCGCGCCGTCGATCTGCTTCTTGATCGCACGCACGGTGAGATGCCCGTCGGCGTGGTCTATCAACCTGTACTGCGCCAGCTTCGGCGCGATGATCGCGTTCGGCTGCCGGACCATCACCCAGAGACGCACTCCGAGGCTCCCCTCGTCGACCATCTGCTTCATCAGATCGATCGTGGCGAGCGGCGAGCCGGCATCCTCGAACGTGGTGATGCCCTTCGAGAGCGCGTCCCGGTCGGCGAGCTCGAGCACCTTGCGATCGTGCGCCAGCCGCTCCGCCGCGGAGGGCGGCGGCTCGCCGGCGCCTTCCTTGATCAGACGCTGCGCCGTCTCGCGCATCAGGCCGGTGGCGTCGCCCTTTCTGTCGCGCAGGACGTCTCCGCCGGCAGGGCTCTCGGTCGCACGCTTGATGCCCGACAGCTCCATCGCCTTCGCATTCACGAACGACGCATGACCGCTCGCGTGCTCGAGCACGACCGGATTGTCGGGCGAGACCGCGTCGAGCGACGCGTGTGTCGGGAAACCTTCGACGTTCGGCTCTGGCCGGCTGCTCCACTTCTCCTGGTGCCAGCCGCGGCCGTAAATCCATTGTCCCGGCTTCGCGTGCGACACCGCTTCGGCGACCATCGCGACAATCCGGTCCCACGAGTCGACGTTCATCAGGTTGAGCTCGAGCTGCGTCCCGCCGACGCCGGTGAAGTGTCCGTGGCTCTCGATGAACCCCGGGATCGCCAGCTGCCCGTGCAGATCGATGACCTTCGTCGACGGCCCGATCAGCCGCCCCACGGCCGCCGCGGTGCCCAGCGCCACGATCCGGCCGCCGCTGACCGCGAGCGCCTCGACCTCCGGCGCCGCTGGTTCGACCGTGACGATGTGTCCGTTGGTCAGCACCAGATCGGCCGCCGGCGCGGGCGCCGCACCGCGCTGCGCCTGGAGCGAGAGCCCGGCGACGATCACCGAAAAGCTGACGAGCGCGATCGTATTCGTTCGCATGGCCGCGATTATAGCGACCCCCGCCTGGGCCCGCTGCTGCCGGCCTCGCGGGCTACACAGGGAAAAGCCGATCGAACGTGCCGCCGAAGATGGCGGCGCGCTCCTCCTCGCCAAGCGCGAGCGCCGCGGCGATCTGCTGCTGTTCGTCGTAAATCGCCTTCTGCCATCCGCGCGGAAAAAACGACGAATCGGTCCCGAACAGCAGGCGCGAGGCGCCGACGACGCCGAGCGCCGTGCGGAAGACACGCTCGAGCGTCAGGTCGTCGTGAAAGCGGATCCAGCCGTTCGAACTCGACGTGTCGAGATGGATCGTGGCGCACTGATCGGCCGCCATCAGCGCTTCACGAAAGTAGCCGGCGCCGAAGTGCGGAATGATCACCGGCACGTGCGGAAAGTCGAGGGCCATGCGCGCCACGGCGAGCGGATCGCCGAGCCGGAGGTCGAATCGGCTCGTGAGACCAAGCTTCCGCCGCACGCCGACGGTCAGGACGCCACAGTGCACGAAGACCACGGCGCGATGCGCCGCCGCCGCCCGGAACACCGCCTCAACGCAGGCATCGTCGGGCCGGTAGCCGTGCATCGCCGGAAACAGACAGACGCCGCGCATGTGCAGGTCGGCGAAAGCGTGCTCGATCGTGGCGTCGGCGTCAGGCGCGAGCGGATGGTGCATGAAGAAGCCGACCAGGCGGTGCGGATGGTGGGCCACCGCCTCGGCGACCGATACGGCGTCTCCCGGCACCGAGGCGATCAGCGCCGCGCGGCCGATCCCGTGCCGATCCAGCTCGGAGACCCAGCGGTCGCCAAGCTCGGTCGGCGTCCCGGGCGGATCCCACTGCAGGCGGGCCGCGACAACGTCGGCGGCGCCGGCCCCGGGCGCGAGCAGCTCGAGGAACCGCGAGGAAAAGAAATGGCAGTGCGCGTCGTTGAGCATCGGGTCGAGATCCGCCGGCCGATCGCCGGTAGCCGAGAACCGATGCGATTATAGGCGGGTGGTGGTGGGGTTGATCTCAGACACGCACGGACTGGTGAGGCCGGAGGTCTTCGGCGCTCTCGCGGGCGTTCAGCTGATTCTCCACGCCGGCGACGTTGGCGGGCAAAACGTACTGGACGAGCTGGCGGCCATCGCGCCGGTGCGAGCCGTGTATGGCAACACCGATTCGCCCGATGAGCCAGGGCTGGCGGCGGAAATCGGCTTGCGGATCGACGGACTCAGCATCCACGTGAGCCACGGCCATGAACTCGGCCAGCCGACGTCCGAGCGGCTCCTCGCGCGGTACGCCGCCGACGTCCTCGTCTACGGCCACACTCATCGTCCTCTGATCGAACGCTCAGGACCGCGGCTCGTCGTCAACCCCGGCGCCGCCGGCCCCCGACGCTTCGACCTCAAGCCAAGTGTCGCGTTACTCACCCTGACCAACGGGAGCGCCGAAGCCCGCCTGATCTGGCTGTAGCGGTTCATTGCGGCTCGCCCGTCGCGGCGCGCGCCTTACCCCGCGAACCGGTAGCCCATGCCGTGCACCGTCAATATGAACTGCGGGTGGCGAGGATTCGGTTCGATTTTCTGCCGGAGCCAGGCGACGTGCACGTCGACGGTGCGGGTCGATGGCATGGCGTTGTAGCCCCATACTTCGTTCAGCAGCTCGTCGCGCGTCAACGTCGCGCCGCGATGCTCGACGAAGTAGCGCAGCAGCTGGAATTCACGCGCCGAGAGATCGAGCTGCACGCCGTCGCGCTCCGCTTCCGCCTTGCGGAAGTCGACGCGCAGATCGCCGAACGCGTAGCCGTCGACCGGATGCAGCGTCGCCGGCGCCCGCCGCAGGCGCGCTTCGAGACGGGCGAGGAGCTCGGCCATCTCGAACGGTTTCGTCATGTAGTCGTCGGCGCCGAGCTTCAACCCGACCACTTTGTCGACCACCTGACCGCGCGCGGTGAGCATGAGGACGGGTGTGTCGATGCCGCGCCGCCGCAGCTCACGGCACACGTCGAAGCCGCCCATCCGAGGCAACATGACGTCGAGGATCAGCAGATCGAACGGTTCGCGGATCGCACGCTCGAGGCCGCGCTCGCCGTCGGTGGCGCTCTCGACCGCGTATCCCTCGCAGGTCAGCCGATCGGTCAGGGTCAGGACCAGGCCGGCTTCGTCCTCGATCAGGAGAATTCGCTGCATCAATTTACGGCGGTCCTCGCGCCGGCGCACGCCTTGCTAGGCAGCATCACGAGTGTTGTGGCGCGGCTGCGCCGACACTGGTTTCGCTCGCCGACAGGTCACCGCGGTCAGCCGGCAGCTTCACCGTGAAGGTGGTGCCGTGGCCGGGCGCGCTCTCCACCGAAATGACGCCGCCATGCGCCTCGACGATTCGCTTCACCAGGCTGAGCCCGAGGCCGGCTCCCTGCACCTGCGCCGCGACCACTGCGGGCGCGCGATAGAACGGCTCGAAGATCCGATCCTGCTCGTCGGCCCCGATACCGATGCCTCGGTCGGTCACGGCGACTTCGACGCCGTCACCCGTAGGCCGCGCTCGGACGCCGACCCACCGCGCCGACGCGCCGTACTTGATGGCATTGCTGATCAGATTCACGAAGACGCGCCGCAGCGCCGCCTCGTCTCCACACACGGCGGGCAGGTCGTCGGCGATCGACAGCTCGACCCGCGTCACCGCGGCGGACGCGGCCGGCTTCAGTTCCTCGATCGCCTGCTGCAGCAGCGCGTCCACGGCAAGCGGCTGGCGCGTGATCGCGCGCTGGCCCGACTGCAGGCCGGCGAACTCCAGGATCTGCTCGACGAGCGTGGTCAGCCGTATGCCTTCCCGGCGCACGAGTTGTCCGTACTGCCGGACGCGCGCTTCGTCGCCGACCACACCGTCAGCGAGGTTGTCTGCGGCGGAGCGAATCACCGCCAGCGGCGTGCGCAGCTCGTGCGACACCGTCGCGACGAACTCGAGCTGCTGCCTCGCGAGATCGTGCGCACGCCGCGTCGAGACGACGAGGAAGCCCACGCTCACCGCCAGCAGGCCGAGGATGCCGGTACTGATCAGGAGGTTGCGCCGCCGCGCGCGGTCGACCGCCAGTTCGAGCGATCCCGACGGATGCCGCACCAGCAGCCGCCAATGCGCCGCCGTCGAGATCGCGAACCTCGCGTTCGGTTCCCCCGACTCGTCGGTCACGGTGGTGGTCATCTCGTCGCCGCCATTCTTCCGGACGACGATCGACATGCCGCCGCCACGCTGCGGATCGAGCGGCTGGCCGACCGTGTGCCTGAACACCGTCTCCGTGCGCGCCGTCAGATCGCCGTGCAGCGCCGGCGCCGCCTGCGTCGAGAACACCGCGAACCGGCTGATCTCCGATACCAGCGGCTCGAAATCCTGCACGCGTAGATGGAACAGGTCCGCCGACGCATCCGCTCTGGCGGCCGGCTCGGGATTGAACGTGTCGACGGAATGGTAGACGACGCCGCGGCCGGTGGCCGGCACGACCGCAAGCTCGTAGTCGAAGCCGCCGCTCGGACCCCGGAAGTGCTGCCGGGCCAGCGCCGGCAGCATCTCGCCGCGGATGTAGCCGCTGTCGAGCAGCAGCAGGCAATACGCGGGCTGCATCGGGATCGCGAGGTCGTTGCCGCCTGGCGTGCGCCGGTCGACCAGGACCATCGGTGCCGTGACGACCAGCGCCGGAATGTCGGGCCAGAGCGCCGGCGCCGCGCGAACGATCGCGGGCGGGCCGCCGGCCGGGTGCGGCGCGGCCGCGCCGAGGCGCGCATGCACGGGCGCAAGCGACGCCGGCCACTCGGCGGGCTCGAGAAAGCGCGTCGCCGGATTGAACCGCTGCAGCGTGCCGCCCGAAGAAGACGGCACGTAGAGATAGACGTCACGCACCACCCGCGGATACAGCGAGGTCGCCATCCAGCGGTCGTAGCGCGAGCCGACCTGCGTGGCCAGGTTGTCGCCGGCCGCGGCGGGCACGATCTGGAACAGCAGGTAGGCGCGATTGAGCTCGCGATCGAAGTCGGCGGCGAACGCCGACGCGCTGTCGCGCAGCATCGCGCTCACGCGGGTGCGCTCGGCCGCGCTGATCTGTCCGAGCCATCGATACTGCAGCGTCGCCAGCAGGACGATCAGTCCGAACAGACCGACAGCCAGCGCGAACATCGGCAGCCACCGGCGTCGAGGCATGCGCGAAATCGTAGCATGCGGATTTCGCCGGTTCGGCCTCGGACGCAAGGTTTTACGTCCTTAACAAACTCTCTCCCTGCGGTCTTGCGGTCCGGGGAGAGCCCGTGAAGTCGTGGCAGGTCAAATGTGCGGGTTCACGTCGTGGGCCTGCTACAGAGTCGTAACCGTGCCGCCCGGGTCCATCGGCGTCACCACGATGCTCGTCACGTCGCTGGTGCCCGACTGATTGGAAATGTAGTACCGCGACGGCCCGCCGTTCTTTGGCGAGATGAGCGGGAACGTCTTGGCGGTCGGACCGACGATCTCGCCGCCAAGGAGAGTCTTGCGCGCGTACTGAATCGTCAGTCGGACCGTCGCATGGGACTCCTTTGGCGTCGGAACCTCGCTGCCAATCGGCCACGCTTCAGACATCAGTTCGAACGTGACCGCGGCGCTGTCGAGCGCGTCTGTCGGTGACAGCACGAAGCCGGAGTATTCCAAGGTCCCGATCTGCCGCTTGAATTCCATGTTGCCAACAATCCTCACGAAGGACATGTAGTCGTCCCGACTTGTGGGGACCATAGTCGAGGGCAGTTTTTGAATGTTGGGGACGCAGTTCACCCAACTGACCCTGACGGTTCCATTGAGTCCGCCCGGCGGAGTGTTTCCCAGACTCCACCGTGACGCGCCCAGATCGATGAAGGTGAACTCGATGGTGGAGGTGTCGTCGTCTACGTACATCCCGGGATCCGAGGCGCCGGCCAGCAGCGACTGTCCGCTCTCGAAGCCGCTGACCGTGATGGCGCCAGACGGCACCAGGAGCTTGCCAACGGCCTCGCCGGTCTTGATTGTCAGGTCGAGGGCTGCCGCAACGCCAACACTGGCTCCGGCGCCGCCGGTCTGGACGATGTCGGGGTTCCCATCGCCCATGACAACCGCCTTCGTCACCTCGGCGGTCGTTTGCGGATCCCAACCCAGGGTTCCGGCATTCTTGGCGATTTCCTTGGCCGCCGTGAGGTTGTCGTACGTTTGAGCGGCCGTCGGTCGGGTGCCGGTCGATGTGCCGGCGCCGCCGGCTGACCCAGATTGGATAGCCTGCACCTTCTGCTGCGCCTGCTGCGCGATCTTCTGGGCGCCCGAGAGCGAGGTGACCGCCCCGTTTGCCAGCGTGCCCAGCAGACTGCTGACCTCGCTCAGACCTGACATGTCACGGAAGACGTTCGGCGTGCCGAGCACGCGAAGCGCGGCCGCCAGACCGGTCGGGTCAGGAGCCGCCGGCGGCTGCGAAATCTGGACGACGTTCTGGGGCAACGAACCTGGAGCGACGGTGTCCGGCGTACCGCGCGGGCCCGGTGTCACATCACTGATGGCGGGCGGTTCCTCGGTGGTCATGATCGACCAGTCCCACATGCGAGTGATGTCGCGCGGCTCGCAGGCGTTGCAGTGTCCCAGCATGGCCTCCGCGAACACGCCGCGGGTGGGGAGCGTGACGATGGTCTCGATGGGCGCCGTCGGATCCGTGGGGCGCGTGTCAGACCACAACGGCGTCTGTCCGTCAAAGCCAAAGGCCACGCTGTTGCCCGACACCGCGAGGGGATACGAGTCGACCTGGGCCGACATTCCCGGCACGCCGGCGAGGGCCGCGTCAAGATAGAGGCGGCGATCAGAATCATCCAGCGCCAGCCACACCACCCGGTTGTAGTACCCGCGATTGCCGTTCAGGTGCCGAAGCAAGAGGCTCTCGGCGTAGGCGTCTCCGTCCTTGGTAAAGGCCGCGGGAGGAGCCGTCGGGTCCGGCACGGCGGGCACCGAGTCGCCGGGTGAGGATTGCGGTGCGATGACATTCACGTCGACCGCCCAGCTGCCGCTGTTGTCGCTCAAGTTCCCGACGTGGTCGTTGGCCTGTAGCGTCAGATAGCCATCGTCCGACGCGACGAACTCTGTAGACGTGCCACCCTGGTACCACGTGCTTCCCACGCGACAGATGAGCGAGTACTCGAACTTCCCTGGCGCATACCAGCCGTTGTCGGCGGACTGGCCGTTGCCGTCGGCATCGTAGCCGCCGCTGGTGTCGACCAGTTCCCCGATGCCCACCTTGCCGCTGGCGGTCATCCGCACGCGCGAGCCTTTCTGCAGGTACAGACTCGGATCGTTGGCACTCGCAGCCGCCACGGCCACGCTCTTCTGTCCCGTGAAGTACTGCGTGGTCGCGGTCGACCCCGGCGTCGCGGCGTGGACAGTGCTGGCGGTGGCGGCGGCATACAACGCGCTCCCAAGGTGATAGCGCGAGATGGCATCGAAGGCGCTCGCCAGCGACGCGTCGAGCAGGGCTGGCACGAGGGCGGACTGGAACCTCAGTGCGAGGCTCCAGTCGAACTGAAACGGCACGAACGGGAGCAGGATCGCCGCGCGGCGGCCCGTGAAGGTCGTGCGAAGGCGGAAGTGCTTCAAGACTTCGTAGTACTCGATCGTCAGCGCATGGCAATGATTGTGATTCGCCACCCGACGCGTCTGCACGACGTTCTGCTCGGCTTGCGTCGACTGCATCACCACGGTGGAGTTCAGCGTGCGAACGACGGCCGTGGCCTGACCGGTCTGGTCGTGGAGCGATTGCAGGGAGTCGGCTTCGATGTTGCGCGTGCCCGACGTGTGCGCGATGGATCCGCCGACGGAGTGGTCGGCCGCGATGGAGAACGTGCCGTAGCTGTAGCTGGCCGCACCAGCGGTGCCCCCCATCAGCGACCATCCATCCTGGCTCTCGTTGAGCATGGAATCGACGGTTTCGCCGATCGATCGGTCCCGCACCAGCTGATTGGCGAGGTATTCGCGGGAGGTGATGTCGTCGGTGCGCGAGACCTGGTCCTGCCGCGACCAATCGACAACGGCGATCTCCACCGCCTCGCCCGGCGCGAGTGCCAGGCTGTAGCGGATGTCTCCCAGGGAGTGACCCAGCGAGTACCACTCCTGTCGATAGTCCAGGATTTCGCCGTACGCGAAGCCAGATACCGGAGGAGCGATCGGCAGGGCCGTCACGTCTATCGGTGAGATGTGCGGGGGCGGAGGCGCCACCGTGGTGGTGTGACCGCTGCCGGCCGGTGCGGTACCTGTCGAGAGGGTCGAGACATCGATCCCCCGAGTGATCACGCGACGGAATGTGAGGCTCTGGCTGGGGAGCGTGCTCGGCAGGAGCGTCTCGCAGCAGTCGTCCCCCAGCATCTTCCGCGGTCTGGTGACGAACGATCCCGGCGACTGCTGGTAGTCACACGAATCTGGATTCTGGATCGACGGCCAGGTGGCGACGTCACAGGCGTCGGCGCCCGTCCGTCCATCCACGCTCAGCACCACGGGGACGCACGGAGAATCTCCGCCATCGGACAACCCCGGAGGGACGTTGTCGTTGTCTCGCGGCGGAACACTGCCGGGCGACACCCCGCCGGCGCGGGGTGAGGCCGACAGACGATTGGCGGTATCGAGGAGCGGCCAGAGCCAGAGCCGGCTGTCAGCCAGCAGCGCGGCAAAACGGGTCACGTCGAAGGACAGGTATCCCACGCGGTCCGAAGACAGGATGCTGAGCAGGACGAGGTCGCCGGCGTCGGTCATCGTGCCAAGCCCGACCGCGATGCCCGGGACCGGTGTGCCCTTTGTGCGGTCCACTACGAAGCATCGGACTTTGGCGAGTGTCGTCATGGGTGTGCTCCTGCCGGCGCGGCCTTCCGCTCAGGTTCAGCGAATACCTGTACATGCGGAATCGGCGGACGATTTCCCTCGCTTGAATCCAGCGCGCCGATCGTTACGCATCTGTGTTGTTGACGGAACACCCATTCGACGAAATCCCGTCGCCGCAAGGTTTTACGTCCTTAACAATCTCTTAGCGTCACCTTAACCACCTGCGCCGGCAGGACCGCGATGATGACTCGTCTCGTCACGAGAGGTCACACACATGCAGTATCGCGTTCTCGCCAGTGTCGGCTGCGCCGCGGCCATTGCCTTCGCGCAGCCCGTCGTCTATCTCGCACAGGAGGCCAGCAAGGCCGCCGAGGTTCTCACCCGTACGCGCAAGGCGATCGGCGGCGGCCGCATCGACGCGCTGAAGACGTTCGCGCTGCAATCTTCCGTGCAGCGCAACGTCGGCAGCATCCAGCTCGATTCCGACGTCGAGATCTACCTCGAGCTTCCGGACAAGTACGCGCGCGTCGAAAGCACGCGCGGCGGCGCGGTCCTGCTATCGGGCGGCGGCGCCACCGGATTCAACGGCGATCGCCCGCTGCAGAACGTCGCCGCCGGCGGCGCGGCCGGCGGCCTGGTCATCCGCATGGGCGGCGGCGGACCGATGCCGGGCGGCCCGACCGAGAAACCGACGCCGGAGCAGCGGCAGCAGATGACCCAGGTGGCGCTCCGTAGCGCACGCCTCGAGGCGTCGCGGTTGATGCTCGGCTGGTTTGCGATGGCGCACCCCGCGGCACACGCCGACTACGGCTATCTCGGCGAAGCGGAATCGGTCGAGGGCAAGGCCTGGGTCGTCGAAGTGCACAACGGCGACGGACTGGCGGCGCGGCTCTTCGTGGACGAGGAGACGAACCTGCCGCTGATGATCAGCTATAAGGCGCCGCAGCCCCGCGTCGTGACCTCGAACGCGATGGCGCCGGCCGGCGGCCACGCGATGGTCGCGAGCGGCGATGCCGGCAGACAGCCGCTGGACGCGCAGCGCGAGGAGCCGGTGATGGCGGACTATACGCTCTACTTCGAAGAGTGGCGGGACGCCGACGGCGTGCGGTTCCCGTTCAGGATGCGCCGCGCGATGGGCGGCACCACGATCGAGGAATGGACGGTCTCCAAGATCAAGTTCAACCCGAAGATCGACGCGAAGACGTTCGCCGTCGACAGCGGCAGCTAGGAGGAGCGCGTGCGCCTCCTCCTCGCCGTGCTTGCCGGCGTCGCGCTCTGGCCCGCCGCGGCCACCGCTCAGGTGACCGGGACGCTCCACATTGTCGTCAAGGATCCGAGCGGCGCCGTCATCCCGAACGCCGCGGTGCGAGCCGTCGCCGCCGACGGCATGGCGATCGCCGCCACGTCGGACGCCCAGGGAGTGGCGACGCTGACGGTCCCCTCCGGACGCTGCACCGTCGTCGTCGAGTTCCCCGGATTCGAAGCGCGAACCCTGGCCGACGTGCGAGTCCGCGCCGGCGACAACCGCCGCGAGGCGGTGCTGGCGATCGAGAAGATCGCGCAGACTGTCTCGGTCGGCCGCGACGCCGCCACAGCCGCGTCCGACCCGCGCAGCGACCGCTTCAGTAACGTGTTGTCGAAAGCGCAGATCGACGCGCTGCCAGACGATCCCGACGAGATGGAGACGGCGCTGAAGCAGATGGCCGGACCAGGCGCGCTGCTCCGCGTCGACGGATTCCGCGGCGGCAAGCTGCCGCCGAAGTCACAGATTCGCTCGATCCGCTTCTCGCAGGCGATGTTCGCGGCCGAGAATCACAGCGCCGGCCACACGTTCATCGATATCGTCACTCAGCCAGGACTCGGACCGCTGCGCGGCGGCCTCGACATGACGTTCCGCGACGATGCCTTGAACGCGCGCAACGCGTTTCAACCGCAAAAAACGCCCGAGCAGAGCCAGCAGTACAACGCCAACCTGAGCGGCACCCTGTTGAAGGGGCGGACGTCGTTCTCGTTCGCGGGCGGCGGCGCCTCGGCTTTCGACGCGGCCAACGTCTTCGCGGCCGTTCCCGGCGACGACACGCTGACCTCCTCGGTGCGGCGCCCTTCGTCGCGCGCCAACGCCAGTCTCCGAATCGATCACGCGCTCAGCCCGTCCCACTCGCTGCGCGGCTCGTTCCAGCACACGGACGGGACGCAGGAGAACCTCGGCGTCGGCGGCTACGACTTGAAGGAGCGCGCCTATACGCGCACCGACTCGGAGAGCATGCTGCGAGTCTCCGAGAACGGACCGATCTCGAAGTACTGGTTCGCAACCACGCGCGCCCAGGTCCGCCGCGCGACGGGTAACGCGATTCCAGCCGTTCAAGCGCCGACCGTGCAGGTGCTCGACGCCTTCACGGCCGGCGGCGCGCAGCAGGACGGCGGCCGCAGGAGCACGGAGGTCGAACTCGCGAGCGACATCGACTACGCGCGCAAGGCACACGCGATTCGCCTCGGCGCGCTCGTCAACGGCGGGTCCTACACCAGCAACGCCCGCTCTGGCTACATCGGCACCTTCACGTTCAGCAGCCTCGCCGACTATGACGCCGGCCAGCCGTCGAACTACACGCGGCGATTCGGCGATCCGCTGGTGGTCTACTCGATGTGGCAGGCGGGACTCTACGCGCAGGACGACTGGCGGGCCCGCAAGAACCTGACCCTCAGCGCCGGCCTGCGCCAGGAACTGCAGACCCACCTCGGCGATCGCCTGAATCTCGGTCCGCGCGGCGGCGCCACCTGGTCGCCGTTCAAGAGCGGCCGGACGACCGTACGGGCCGGCGGCGGCGTCTTCTACGACTGGCTCGACGCCGACACCTACGAGCAGACGCTGCGCGTCGACGGCGTCCACCAGCAGGATCTCGTCATCGTCAATCCGGGGTATCCGGATCCGTTGGGGGGTGGCGCCGAGCAGCAGGTGCTGCCGTCCAGCCGATATGGACTGGCGAGCGGCCTGGTGATGCCCGCGCAGACGGTCGGGCTGCTCGCCGTGACGCAGCAGCTGACATCGGCGCTGAACGTCAACGCCAGCTACAGCCATCGCCGTGCCCGCGATCGCTTCCGGGGCCGCAACGTCAACGCTCCCCTCGACGGGATCAGGCCGGATCCGTCGCTCGGCACCGTGACGGAGGTCGAGTCGACCGGGAAGCTCGAGGCGGATGCCGTCAACGTCGGACTCAACTGGAACCTGCCGGCGCGGCGGCTGTTCCTCTTCGCCAACTACGCGTGGACTGATCAGCGCAATGACGCCGATGGGCCGTTCTCGCTGCCGGCCGACAACTACGATCTGGCGGCCGAGTGGGCTCGAGCCACCGGCGTGCCGCGTCACACGGCGAGCGCCGCGCTCAGCACGAACCTGACCGCCCATCTCCGGCTCGGTCTGTCAACGCTGGCGCGATCGGGACTGCCCTACACGATCACCAGCGGCCGCGACGACAACGGCGATACGGCGTTCACCGATCGACCGGCAGGAATCGGCCGCAACACGGCGACGACGGCCGGCGCATGGGACGTGGCGGGACGGCTGACCTACGCATTCGGCTTCGGCAGCCGCACGCAGGCGGCAGGCGGCGGGCAGCAGGTCGTCGTGGTCCGTCAAGCCGGCGGCGGCGGCAGCGCCGGCGACCTGCTCGGCGGTCTCGCCGGCGGGGGAGCCGACGACAAGCACGTGCGCTTCGAGCTGTACATCTCGGCCGCGAATCTGCTCAATCGCGCGAACCTGACCGGCTATTCGGGCGTGATGACCTCGCCGTTCTTCCTGCAGCCGACGTCCGCCGGGCCCGCACGGAAGATCGACGTCGGTATGCGCATTGGGTTTTAAGGGACGAAGGAGGCGTCACGAAGGAACGAGATTCTTTGGCGCTCCTGTTTGCTTCGTGTCTTGGCGTCGCAGTAACGAATCGGCCAGCAAAAAGTAGGGCACGGCGAGCGCCGAGAGCAGCGCCGCGGTGCCGAACGCGCGCGAGAAGCCGTGGTGTTCGATGATCCACCCCATGCTCGTCGAACCGGTGCCGATGCCGATGTCGAAGCAGGCGAGGATCGAGCCGAACGCGGCGCCGCGGCGCACCGCCGGAACGTTGCGCAGGGCGTAGCCGACGAAGGCGGGGTAGGCGGTACCGAAGCCGGCGCCAAAAACAATCGCGCTCGCCAGCAGCCAGCCCCGCGTCCCGCCCATCACCAGGAGCGACAGCCCGGCGCCAATCAGCAATAAGCATGGCAGGAACACGCGGCGGTAGCCGAACCTGTCGCCCAGCCGCCCAGACATCGGACGGGTCAAGAGAATCACGACGGCCAGCGCGGTGAGATAGATCCCCTTTGGCGCGACGTGATTCGCGTCGGCGTAGAGCGCGGTGAAACTGGTGATGCCGCCGTAGCCAAAGGTGTAGAGAAACAGCGTCACCGACAGAATCAGCACGCGCCACTCGATCAGCCGGCGCCGGTGGTGAGGATGGGGCTCGGCGTGGATCGTGAACTCGGGGGGCAGCTTCCAGGCGATGACGCCCATCGCCACGTTGAGCGCCGCCGCCTCGAGACAGAGGGCGCGCCACCCGAAATGAAAGACCCAGAAGCCGATCGACGGCGCCACGGCGATCGCCGCGATCGTCGAGAGACCCCAGTAGCCGATGCCCTCGGCGCGGCGGCTCTCCGGCAGCATGTTGGTCATGTAGGCCGCCGATCCGGTGAGCAGCCCCGACCAGAACACGCCGTGCACGAGCACTAGTGCGAGCAGCAGCTGATAGCTCGGAATCCAGGCGTAGGCGATCGAGAACGCGGTGATCGCGGCGCTGGCGACGATCAACATCCGCCGCGGTCCCGCGCGATCGGCCAGCGATCCGGTCAGCGGCGCCGACAACGCCGACGCGTAGGTGAGGAACCCGAGGAAGAGACCGGCCGCCGCGGTGCCGCCGCCAAGCGCCAGGATGTGAAACGGGGCGGTCGGGAGGAGCTGGAATGCCGAGAGGAACACCGTGAACGAGAAGCCGCACATCACGAAGAAACGCGGCGTGAACAGACGATCCGGCAAGCGGCTCATTCTAGCGTGACGGCGGCGATTGCCCTGGACGCCGGATCCGACGGCCGCCGGCGCAATCACGCTAGAATGAAGCGCATGGACCGGGACCTGGCGAGCTTCCGTCCGTCGCGCCTGTGGCGACGGATGCCGATCGAGAATCGTACCGACGCGGCGGATCTCTTCTGGAACGACGAGCAATCAGCCGACCAGCAGCTCGAAGCCGTCGCCGCCATCGCCACGCACATGAAGTTCCGGGCGAAGAGCGTGCTCGGCCTGCCGCCCGAGCGGCGCGCCAAATACCTGGCGACCCTGCCCAACCTGTCGGACGCGATCGCAGCACGCGCCCTCGTCAATTACCATCTCGAGCGCCAGCGTCCGATGATGGGCGCCTTCCTCGACCTGCTCGGCATCGCGCACGAGAACGGCCTGATCAACGACGACAACCCCGCGAAGCCGGACGCCGCGAAGGTCAGGACCGCCGCGAAGGAACTCACCACGAAGTTTCGGCCCGAAGACGTGATGCTCTATTTCTCCACGCTGGTGTCGCAGGATCCCGAGACGTGGGATGCGCTGGTCGACATCGTGGGGGATACGACAGGCGCCTGACGCCGCGCGGATCCGAATCAGAGATTCAATCGTGGAGCGCGGCTATCTCCGCTGCTGCGCGCAGGCCTGTCTCGATCGCGCCGTTCATGTAACCCTGGTACTTGATGCTGGTGTGCTCGCCGGCGAACACGAGTCGGCCGGTGGCGCGCGCGAGCCACGCGCGCCACAACGGATTGAACTGCGGATCGAAGTACGCGTAGCCGCCGTGCGCCCACGGATCGTGATCCCACGCGACCGTCTGCGACGCCAGCAGGCGTGACGGGCGGCCGAGCCAGCCAAGCCGCTGGATGACGCCGCGCTCCCCTTCGCTGTGCAGGATGTCCTGCAGCGCCCGCGAGGCGCCGCCGCCCGCCAGAAAGCTGAGGATGCCGCGCGGCCCCCTCTGTTGCTCGTTGCCGTCCCACACGGCGCCCGTCTCGAGATCGGTTCCGAAAGCGTTCGGCCGGCCTCGGCGCCGCCAGAATCTTCGGTCGAACTGCAGGAGCAGACGCGTCGCGCACCCATACCGCAGATGCAGAATCGCATCCTGCTGCGGCTCTGGCAGCGACGGCTCGAAGACGATCGCCCGCGCCGTCGACGCCGGGACCGCGCACACCAGATAGTCGGCGGTGATCTCGGTCTGGGGCTTGCCGAGCGACTCGATCGTCGCCGTCACGCGGTCCTGGTGCTGCGCGATGCGGCGGACGATGCTGTTGAGGAGCACGGCGCCGCGCAGCCGCCGGACGATGCCGGTCGCCAGACGGTCGTTGCCGCCGGCGATCCGGAAGATCATTGACTGACCTGGCGGCCCCGACTCGGCGAATTGCTCGACGAGCGGCAGCATCGACAGATCCTCGGGCTCAGCGAGGAAGAAGCCGCGCAGGCCGCGCACGCCTGCCTTCAGGCTCGCGGGCGCGCCGATCTCATCGAGCCACTGCTTCACCGAGCGGCGTCCGATCGCCGCCGCGACCGGACTGTCCCAGCGCCTCTCCGACAGCGTGAAGTCACGCAGCAGCCGGCCGAGATGCGTCCCGATCCGCGCCATGGCGGACGGTCCGCCGGAGACCCGCCGCGCGCCGCGCGCGTCCGGGCCGTAGAACCCGAAGCCGCCGCGGAGGATTCGAGCCGGCTGCAGCCCGAGTGCCTTGGCCAGCGCCAGCACATGCTCCTGATCCCCCTCGATCAGGTCCGCTCCGCCTTCGGCATGCTGCCGGCCGGCGAAGCTGTCGCGGAGCGTCCACACGCGCCCACCGACACGGCCGCGCGCCTCAATCACCGTCACCGCCGCGCCGCGCGTCTCGAGCGCGCGCGCGGCCGAAAGGCCCGCCAGACCGGCGCCGGCCACGATCACGCTCACGCCAGTCAGATCGCGGCCGCGCATCCCTCATCCAAGAGGCGTCGCCCCCCGGACTCCTGTGCGCCGCCGCTCGCGGCGCTGGCTCGCGTCCCGGCTCGCTTCACGGCGCTTCGCTCGCCCGCCTCTCCGCATGGCAACACCCTGTGTAGGATACCTTTAGACCGTATGTCGTGGCTGGTGGTCGCCGTCGCGCTGCTTCGTCTCCAGGCCCCTGCCGGCGATCTCGACGCGCGCGTCCGACAGCGCATCGCCGCCAGCGGCGCCGAGGTCGCGGTGGCGATGCGGACGCTCGACGGCACGCGTGAGCTCCTGATCGATCCCGACAAGCCATTCCACGCCGCCAGCACGATGAAAGTACCGATCATGATCGAGCTGTTCCGGCAGGCCGACGCCGGAATGCTGACGCTCGACGACCAGCTTCCGATCAGGAACGAGTTCCACAGCATCGTCGACGGCAGCGTCTACCAGCTCAGCGTCGGCGATGACTCCGACGCCGACGTCTATCGGCAGATTGGCCGGACCATGTCGCTGCGCGAGCTGTGCGAGGCGATGATCACGGTCAGCTCCAATTTCGCGGCGAATCTGCTGATCGAGCGCGTCGGCGCCGAGAACGTCCGGCAGACCGTGCACCGGCTTGGCGCCGACGGCATGGTGGTACTGCGCGGCGTCGAAGATCAGAAGGCGTTCGACAAGGGGATGAACAACGAGACGACTGCCCGAGCGCTGCAGTCGCTGTTGACCAGGCTCGGGCACGGCGAGGCGGTCAACCCGCGCGCCGACGCCGAGATGGTGGCGATCCTGAAGCGTCAGAAGTTTCGCGACGCCATCCCCGCCGGCCTGCCCGAGGGGACCGTGGTCGCCCACAAGACCGGCAACATCACGAAAATTCATCATGACGCGGCGATCGTCTACGGGCCGCGCCCATACGTGCTGGTCGTGCTGGTGCGCGGGATCGAAGATCAAAAGGTGAGCGGATCGCTCATCGCCTCGATCTCGCGCGAGATCTGGAACGAGCTCGAGAAGTAGCCGGAATGGCCGAGCCCTCGGTTCCCCAGGCGTTCGCGGCGGCGCTCGACCGGCTCGTTTCCCAGACGCGGCACGACACGTCGATTCTCGCCGTGATCCTCTGCGGCAGTCTCGCGCACGACACGGTGTGGGCCCGCTCGGACATCGATCTCGTGTTGGTGACGATCGACGATCGCAAGATCACCGCCGCCGAGATTCCGCTCTATGCCGACGGCGTCAACGTCCACGCGGTGTTGATGCCGCGCGCCGATTTCCGGCAGGCGGTCGAAGGCTCGCTGCACGGGTCGTTCATCCACTCCTTCCTGGCGAAAGGGCGGCTGCTCTACACGACTGATCCGACGATCGAGACGCTGTTCGGCCGGCTCGCGGCGCGCGGCCGGCGCGACACCGCGATTCTGCTCCTCCGGGTCGCGACCGGCGCGCTGCCTGCGCTCTACAAAGCGCGCAAGTGGCTGCTGACCCGCGGCGACATCGCCTACACCGCCTACTGGATCCTCGCGGCGGCCAACGCGGTGGCGCGCATGGAGGTGATCGCGGCCGGCCTGCTGCCCGACCGCGAGGTGATCCCGCAGGCGGAGACGCTGAATCCGCCGCTGATGCAGGCGATCTACCGGGATCTGCTCCGCCAGGGAACGGATCGCGCCACCGTAGAGAAGGCGCTGGTGACGGCGGAGGCGTACGTCAGCGAGCGCGCCGAGGCGGTGTTCGCCCCGGTGCTCGATTACCTGCGCCAGCACGGCGACGTCCGCTCCAGCCGCGACATCGAGGATCATTTCAAGAAGACCTACGGGATCGAGGGGATCACGACCGCCTGCGAGTATCTGGCCGACGCCGGACTGATTGACAAGGCGTCCACCCCCGTGCTGCTGACCAAGCGCAGCCACGTGTCGCTGCAGGAGCTGGCGTTCTTCATGTCGGAGCCGCACCGGCCGCCTGATGACGACGGCCGCGATGACGACTGACCCATGACGAAGCGAAAGAACGCCACGAGCAAGCGCGCGGAGCGGAGCTCTCCCCGTACTTCCATCGCCGTCCAGGGCGCGCGCGTCCACAACCTGCGCAACGTCTCGGTCGAGATTCCGCGCGACCGCATGGTGGTCGTCACCGGGCTCTCGGGCTCGGGCAAGTCGAGCCTGGCCTTCGACACGATCTACGCCGAGGGACAGCGCCGCTATCTCGAATCGTTGTCGAGCTATGCGAAGCGCTTCGTGTCGCAGGTCTCCAAGCCCGACGTCGATTTCATCTTCGGACTCTCGCCGGTGATCTCGATCGAGCAGAAGACGATCTCCAGCAACCCGCGCTCGACAGTCGGGACGATGACCGACGTCGGCAGCTATCTCAACCTGCTCTTCGCCACGGTCGGCGAGCCGCACTGCCCGCGGAGCGACGAGCCCGTGCCAGGCCGGTCGTCGACCCAGATCCTCGAAGCGATTCTCGCGCTGCCCGAAGGAGCCGAGATCGAGCTGCGCGCGCCGGTGTTCGAGGTCTACGGCGAGGATCTCGAGTTCGTGTTCACCGAGGTCCGCAAGAAGGGCTGCCGCACGCTCGTCGTCGACGGGAAGCCGCTCGACATTTCCGAAGAGATCGATCTCGACGCCGCCGACGTCCACCAGATGGACGCCGTCGTCGATCGCTTCGTCGTCTCGCGCCGCCACGAGAAGGCGATCAAGGCGGGCATCGCGGCGACGCTGCTGGTCGGCGACGGCCTCCTGCAGGTGCACGTCGGCAAAGGCGCCGGCAAGGCGGAGGCCGAGCGTTTCTACAAGGGCCTCAGCAGTGCCACGCACCATCTCGTCTACGGCGACATCGGACCGGAGTTCTTCGTCTTCAACAATCCCGAGAGCGCCTGCCGCACGTGCGGCGGCCTCGGCGTCGACAAGGTCACGCATCCGGAGCTGCTCATCCCGGATCCGAAGCGCAGCATCCTCGGCGGCTGCTTCGTGAAAGAGGCCTACAAGT